>UROJ01000062.1 GCA_900549335.1 uncultured Collinsella sp. | reverse complement strand
CTGTCAGTTCCGCATTAACGGCGATCGGTTTGAGCTGCGCGCTGTGATGTAGAAGTGCGGCGCCGATCTCGAGGCGTGCCTTGCCCGCCAGACAATCGCTCGCCGGCGCCAATCCGCTACAGCGGAGCGGCCGCCGGGGTCAGCTGCTTGATGTATGCCCACATGCGCTGCTTGGCGGCTTTGTCAGTGAGCGCCGCCTCAAAACCGTCGAGCGCAAGCACGCGGCGACCCTGCACATGGGCGACCAAACCGGGCTTGAGCATGGCGGTGTCGAAGTCGTCGATTGCCACAAGCATGTCGGCATAGGTCTCGCGCATGGTATCGGCCGCGCGATCGTCCAGCAGCAGGACCGCCTCGGGGTCCAAGGCCTCGAGCGCCTCGCGGAACAGCTCGCACGGCAGAGTCTCGCCCACCGCGACCGCTCCGTCACCCACGCCGGCGACGCTTGCCAGCACGCAAAAATCCTCGGGCGCGTAGCCGATGGCCCCAAGCGCCTTGCGCAACGCCGCGCCATCCGGGCCGGCGGCAAGCTCGCCACCCGAACGCTCGGCCTCGTCCAAATCGCCTTTGACCAGCACGATCGGCGAGCACGCGTTGCCCGCGATACGCACGCCACGGCCCGCGAGCGATGCGAGCTCCTGCTCGGTCGCCTGGGCGATGGCTTCTTTTTTCTGGCTTTGTGACGTGGGCATGCGCTCTCCAATCGTTTGCGTGCCCACCATTATATAAAAGAGCCGCCCACGAGTGGTTGCTTTGCGGGCGGCTGGGTATAAGCACGGTCGTACTGAGTTTTACGCGGCCAAGCCGCGTCGCATTATGGAGGTCACCATGGCTGACATTAATCAGATTACCCCCGAGAACTTCGATTCCATCGTTAACGACAGCCTGCCCGTGCTGGTCGATTTTTGGGCACCGTGGTGCGGGCCCTGTCGATCCCTCTCGCCCATCGTTGACGAGGTTGCCGATGAGCTGGCGGGCAAGCTTGCCGTTGCCAAATGCAACGTCGACGACAACCAGGACCTGGCCATGAAGTATGGCGTCATGAGCATCCCCACGCTGGTTGTGTTTAAGAACGGCGAGGAGATTGACCGCTCGGTTGGCGCTCTGCCCAAGGCGAGGCTGCAGGCGCTGCTGGAGAAGCATCTGTAATACGCTTGTTACATGTTGCCGTCTGCCTGCCGTCCATGAGCGCTTTTGCACCGCTCGCCGGACTTCTGGATGCACCGAGTGCAACCACGGATAGTATGGTAGTCACAAACAGCCCCCAGTGAACGGGTGCGGGTCGCACAGACTCGCACCCGTTTTCTTATGCAGCTGCGCACAGAGCGGGCGTAGTAAAATCTGAACCACTGAACTGCCCCATACAAAAGGAGATTTTCCATGCATGACGTCGGAATGAACATGAGCCAGCTTGCCATGAGCGTCAAGCAGGTCGACGACACCATCGAGCTCGCTCACGAGTGGAGCCATCAGCTGCTGCATGCGACCGAGAATTTTGACATGGAGCGCATCGGCGCCAAGCTCGAGGCCGCCATGGCCGCGCTCCACGAGGCGCATGACGCGCTCGAGGGCTACGAGGAAGCCATCGAGGCCGACCACAACTCCGTCGGCTCCGTGAAGCTGGTGTAAGGTGGCCGAACACGAGCACTGCTGCGGGTACGAGCACGAGCATCCGCACGGGGCGGACGGTGACGCGGGCTGCCACTGTAGTGGCTCCGGCTCCGAGCTGGTCCGTTTTTCGGTTACCGCACCCGACGACCTGCTGCGCCGTTTTGACGAGCAGATCGGGCGCCGCGGCGACGTGGCCAACCGCTCCGAGGCCGTGCGCGATTTGATTCGCGCCTCAATCGCCAAAGAGCAGATGCGCACGCCCGATGAGCACGTTATCGGGTCGCTCACCATGATCTACGACCATCACACCGGCGATCTGACGCGCCGCCTGGACGAGGTGCAGCACGACTACACCGACGAGATCGTATCGACGATGCACGTGCATTTGGATCACCACAACTGCTTGGAAATCCTGGCACTCAAGGGTCGCGGCGAGCGCGTCTACGAACTAGCCGACCGCCTGCTGGGCCTGCGCGGCGTTAAGCACGGCGAGCTCACGTGCGCCGCCACCAAGCAGAGCCTGGGGCTGTAACAGCACACATTTCAACGAAGGAGGGTCGCATGCGACATGCGCATATCCATGTAACGGGCATTGTGCAGGGCGTTGGCATGCGACCGTTTGTGTATCGCGAGGCCATGGCGCACGGCATTTGCGGCTGGGTGCTCAACGCGGGCGACGGCGTGCATATCGAGGCGCACGCTCCGGCCGATGCGCTCGATGCTTTTGTTGCCGCACTTTCTGAGCATGCGCCCGCGGCGGCCCGCGTTGAGCGAGTCGATATTGCGGATTTGGAGCCTGGCGGCTGGAGCACTGCCGATGAGCAGGGCTTTCACATTGTGGCGTCGCAGGACCAGACCGCGCACACGACGCTCGTCTCGCCCGATATCGCCACCTGCGACGATTGTCTGCGCGAGTTGTTCGATCCCGCCGACCGACGCTATCACTACCCCTTTATCAACTGCACCAACTGCGGCCCACGCTTTACCATCATCCGATCGCTGCCTTATGACCGAGCGGCCACATCGATGGACCGTTTCCCCATGTGTCCCAAGTGTGCCGCGGAGTATGCCGACCCACTCGACCGGCGTTTTCACGCGCAACCCGATGCCTGCTTTGATTGCGGGCCGCATATTACGTGGCGCGAGGCTGTAAACAGCGATGCGTGCGGGAATTCGTCCGCGACACCGGCCGTCGGCACCACACGCGAGGCCAGCGACGCTATCATCGAGCGCTGCGTTGAGCTGCTGGCCAGCGGTGGCATCGTCGCCATCAAGGGCCTGGGCGGATTCCATCTATCCTGTGACGCTGCCAACGAGCAGGCGGTGGCCGAGCTGCGCCGTCGCAAGCGTCGCAGCAATAAGCCGCTTGCCGTCATGGTGCGCAGTCTTGCCGATGCCGGGCGCCTGTGCCATATCGACGATGCTGAACGCGATCTGCTCGCCGGCAGTATCCGCCCCATCGTGCTGCTGCGCCGGCGGGCTGTTTGCGGGAACGACGGCGATTCTTCCGACGCCCTCGTACTCGCACCGTCCGTCGCGCGCGACCTGCCCGAGCTCGGCGTCATGCTCCCCTATACGCCGCTTCAGCATCTGTTGCTCGCCGCGGCAGAAGCCTGCGGTATGCACGCGCTCGTCATGACCAGCGGAAACCTGAGCGAAGAACCCATCGAGACCGATGACGATCTTGCCTGGGAGCGCCTCGTTGCCGCCGGCATTGCCGACGCGCTGCTCGGCAACGATCGAGCGATTCTCTCGCGCTATGACGATTCCGTGGTGCGCGTGGTCAACGGCGCCGTTATGCCCGTTCGCCGCGCTCGCGGATATGCACCCCAGCCGCTGCCGTTGCCGGCGCTCGACGGCGCTCCGTCCTGCGTGCTCGCCTGCGGGCCACAACAAAAGGCCACGATTGCGCTCACGCGTGAAGGGACGAACGGCGAGGCGACCTGTTTTGTGTCGCAGCATATCGGCGATGTTGAAAACGGCGGGACCTTCGATGCCTGGAACGCCGCGCGCACGCGCTTGGAAGATCTCTTTGACTTGGCGCCCGCCGCCTTGGCCTGCGATTTACACCCCAGCTATCTATCGGGCCAGTGGGCGCGCGAGCAGGCGCGAAAATGCAATCTGCCGCTCGTCGAGGTGCAGCACCATCATGCGCATATCGCGAGCGTAATGGCCGAGGCCATCGCCGCGGGCCAGCTTACAACCGACGCGCGTGTCCTTGGCATCGCCTTTGACGGCACCGGCGCCGGCACCGATGGGACCATTTGGGGCGGCGAGTTTCTTGTTGCCAGCCTTGGCGGCTTTGAGCACGCCGCGCATTTGCGCACTTGGGCGCTCCCCGGTGGGGCGGCCTCCGTGCGCGACGCCCGCCGCAACGCCTTTGCCCTGCTCAGTGAGCTCGGCCTGCTCGAGCACCCAGGTGCCGCTCGGCTTTTGGACAGCCTCGACGAGCAAACGCGCAGCGTGACAGCTACCATGATCGAGCGCGGCATCAACAGCCCGCGTACCAGCAGCATGGGGCGTCTCTTTGATGCCGCGGCGGCGATTCTGGGCATCTGCGACAAGGCGACCTACGAGGGCGAACCCGCCATCGAGCTTGAGGCTGCCGCCTGGCGCGCGCTCAGCAGTGAAAGTGCCTGCCCCGCCGGCAATATAGCCGGCTTTTCCGTAACCGAATCATCCCGTCCGGACGCCTGCCATGTTCTAAACTCCAGATCGCTTATTGAGGCGCTTTTGGAGGGAACCAGGGCCGGCACTGCGGCCTACAGGCTCGCGCTCGACTTCCATATCGCCATCGCGCGCTCTTCGGCACGAATCGCACGCGAAATCTGCGCGCGCGAAGGCATCGATACCGTCGCGCTCTCGGGCGGCGTGTTCATGAACCGACTTTTGCTCCAGCTCCTCACCCGCGAGCTCAAAAGCATGGGTCTCACTGTCTTGATTCCCCAAACCGTGCCCGTTAACGACGGCTGCATCGCCTACGGTCAGGCGGCAGTCGCAAGCGCTCGTCTTGCGCAGGTTGCATCGCAGTAGGCTGTTCGGCCAGCCCGCAAGCCGCCGTCTCACAGGTGTAGCGCGTTTGCCCGCAGCGCCCGCGAGCGCTACCATCAACTGATGGATTATTGAGCGCTCATCCAGCGCAAAGCGTATACAAGGGGAACAATATGTGCCTTGCCGTTCCCGGTAAAGTAGTCAAACGCGACGACGGCCTCAAGGCCACCGTCGACATGATGGGCATCGAGCGCCCCGTGTCGCTGCGACTCGTGCCGACGGCGCAGGTTGGCGACTACATTCTCGTACACGCCGGCTTTGGCATCCAGATTGTCGACGAGCAGGAAGCGCAAGAAACGCTCGAGCTCGTTAATGCCATGTCCGAGCTGGTCGAAGAAGACCAGCTTGCCACCAACCCGGCCGAGGCATACTAGTGGCGGCCGAGCAGCCGGCGCGCTCCGGTATCGACTTCTCGGCATTCCGCGATCCCAAGCTGGCTCGCGAGCTCATCGAGCGCATTCATGAGCTTGTCGGCGACCGCGCCATCAACCTTATGGAAGTCTGCGGCACGCATACTGTGAGCATCGGGCGCTATGGCTTTCGCTCCATTATGCCGGCAGGGCTCAAGCTGCTGAGCGGACCGGGCTGCCCCGTCTGCGTCACCGCCAACCGCGACATCGACCACGCAATCGCGCTCGCCAACATAGACGGCGCCATCATCACCACCTTTGGCGACATGATGCGCGTGCCCGGATCATCCACCTCGCTCGCTGCGCAAAAAGCGGCAGGGCGTGACATTCGCATCGTCTACTCCCCGCTCGACGCGCTCGACATTGCCGAGCAAAACCCTGATCGCCCGGTCATTTTTATGGGCGTGGGCTTTGAGACTACGACGCCCACCATCGCCGCCGCCATCTTGGAGGCCGAGGCGCGCGGGCTTTTGAACTTCTCGGTCTATTGCGCCCACAAGACCACGCCGCCGGCGTTGCGCGCCATCGCCAACGACCCCGAGACCGCCATCGACGGCTTTATCCTGCCGGGCCACGTCGCCACCATCACGGGCTTGGCCCCCTTTGGCTTTTTGGTCGACGAGTTTAAGACTCCAGGCGTGGTAACGGGATTTGAGCCGGTCGACATCTTGCAGGGTATCTGCATGCTGGTCCAGATGGTTGTTGAGGGGCAACCCGCGATCGACAACGCCTACCGTCGCGGCGTCAATGCCGACGGCAATCCTGTGGCGCGCCAGCTGGTCGAGCAGGTATTTGAGCCGTGCGATACCACGTGGCGCGGGCTGGGATCGATTGCGGTTTCGGGACTCGCCATTCGTCCCGAGTTTTCGCACTTTGATGCCAGCATGCGCTTTGACGTGTCCATCGAGCCGACGGTCGAGCCACGCGGGTGCCGCTGCGGCGACGTGCTGCGCGGGGCCATTACGCCGAGCGACTGCCCCCTGTTCGGCCACGCTTGTACGCCCGAGCATCCCGTCGGCCCCTGCATGGTGAGCTCCGAGGGCAGCTGCGCAGCATATTTCCGCTACCGAGGCTAATAGGTTCCGCCGTTCTAACGAACGGCGGACCAGTCGACGCTGCGCCTCACCCATATAATTCCACCCACGATTGGAGTTTTCGATATGTCCCATAGCGTTACCGATAGCACCGTCCTGCTGGGCCACGGCTCCGGCGGACAGATGATGAAGCGCATCATCGATGAGGTCTTTTTGGATGCCTTTGGGTCGCCCGAGCTGCTCGAAGGCAACGACGCCGGCGTCGCCGCGCTGCCCGCGAGCGGGCGCATCGCCATGTCGACCGACAGCTTTGTAGTCTCACCGCAGTTCTTCCCCGGTGGCAACATCGGCCGCCTCGCCGTGTGCGGAACCGTCAACGACGTCGCGACCTCGGGCGCCAACGTGCGCTACCTATCGTGCGGCTTTATCCTCGAAGAGGGCTATCCCATGGATAAGCTCCACCAGATTGTGCAGACGATGGCCGAAACGGCGCACGAAGCGGGCGTGTCCATAATCACGGGCGACACTAAGGTGGTCGAGCGCGGCGGGGCCGACGGCGTCTATATCAATACCGCCGGTGTGGGCGAGGTACCCGCGGGCGTGGCGCTCAGCGGCGCAAACTGCCGGCCCGGCGACGTCATCCTGGTGTCGGGCACACTGGGTGACCACGGCATCGCCATCATGAGTCAGCGCGAGGGTCTGGCGTTTTCGAGCACCATCGAAAGCGATGCCGCGCCGCTCAACCACCTGATTGCCGATGTGCTTTCCGCAGCACCCGACACACGCTGCTTCCGCGACCCCACGCGCGGTGGCCTGGCCTCGACGCTCAACGAGTTTGCGCAGGCCAGCGGCGTTGCCATGGAGGTCGACGAGGATGCCGTGCCCGTGCGTCCCGACGTGCAGGCCGCCTGCGAGATGCTCGGCTACGATGTGCTGCAGGTGGCAAACGAGGGCAAGATGGTTGCCGTCGTGCCGGCCGAACAAGCCGATGCGGCGCTGGCCGCCATGCGCGCCGCCCGCTACGGCGAGAACGCCACGATTATCGGCCGCGTGCTGCCACTTGGATCGGACGCTCGACCCGCCGTGCGCGTACGTACCGGCTGGGGCTCGACCCGCATCCTCGACATGCTCGTAGGAGAGCAGCTGCCGAGAATTTGCTAGGGCGAAACCACACGGTCGGCGCGATGCGGCCTGATACCCCTGGAGATGTTCAGATTCCAAGCACGCCCAACGCGGAAGCCCAGTATTATGGGGTGCGTTTTAAACCCAATGACGGGAGTTTTTATGGCAGCAGCTTTTTCCCATGTGATCTTTGACCTGGACGGCACCATCCTCAACACGCTCGAGGACCTGGCGGCCGCCGGCAACCATACCTGCGAGGCGCACGGCTGGCCCACGTTTGCCGTTGACGAGTACCGCTACAAGGTGGGAAACGGCATGCTCAAGCTGGTTGAGCGCTTTATGCCTGCCGAGTATGCGGGCGACGGCCGCATGTTTGAGCAGACGCTTGCCGAGTTTAGGGCTTACTACGGCGAGCACAAGGAGGACCACACCGCCCCCTATGCCGGCACAATCGAGATGCTCGACCGCCTGCGTGCCGCGGGCGTGCAGCTTGCCGTGCTCACCAACAAGGACCACGTCTCGGCGGCTCCGCTTATCGAGAAGTATTTTGGTTCCGAGCGCTTTGCGCTGGTACAGGGCCGTGTCGATGCGTTTCCGCCCAAGCCCGAAGCACCCGTCACGCTACATGTGATGGAGGAGCTGGGCGCCAATCCGGCAACCACGCTCTATGTGGGCGATTCCAATGTCGATATCCTGACCGGCCACAACGCCGGCCTTAAGAGCGCGGGCGTCAGCTGGGGCTTCCGCGGCCGCGCAGAGCTGGAAGCCGCCGGCGCCGACTACGTGGTGGACACCCAGGGCGAGCTCGCAGCGCTGATCCTGGGCGAGTAACGAGCGACACTGCTTAACGCAGCTGCGACAATTCTTCCGCGCGGAAAGCGCATCCCGTTTTGGAGCTCCGGAATGGGATGCGCTTTCCGTTTGAGGCGCATCAGGGAAACCGCATCCCGTTTCAGAGCAATATTCCGGGTCGCACTTTCCGTAACCCACCCCATCCGGAAACCGCGACCCACTATTCGGCCAAAAACCGGGTCGCGGTTTCCCAAGCACTCGATGCAACGCTGGCACAAGGAATGTCCCCAACTGCCGGCAGAAAAGGAACGTCCCCAAGTGCCGCCTTCGGCAGCGATGGCAACGCCACAGGTACAAGCGCCACTTTAAGCCAGCCAAGGGAACACCGTTGTTTTGGCAACGACAGCGAAAGCCCGCCAGAGCGAGCAAGGTGCCTTGAAACGAGGCGGCATTGACCTTCTGGTCATGCCGCCGAAG
>UROJ01000061.1 GCA_900549335.1 uncultured Collinsella sp. | reverse complement strand
GTAAGAAGGGCAAGAAGATGCGCATGCCCAATATCCCTGGCCTGGACGCTATGGGTCTGGGCGGCATGGGCGGCCTGGGTACGGGCGGTCCCAAGTCCGATATGGAGCTGCTGCGCCAGATGGAAGCGCAGATGCGCAATAAGTAATAGAGCTGTAATTCCAGCTTGATATGGCAAAGGCCACTCGGAAGCTACCGGGTGGCCTTTGTTGTTGGCTTTGATTATTGGGTTGCGTTCAGCGTCTCGTCCCGAGCTCGCGGTGCCGTGCCGCTAGTGGCAGCCGCAGCCCTCGCGGCCCTCGTGCTCGTGATGGCCGTGACAGCCGCAGGAATCGCCATGCTCGTGGGTGTGCTCGTGGTCGTGGCCGTGGCAGCCGCACGTGGCCTCGCCGTTCTGGGCGAGCGTGCCGGCGATAAGGGCCTCGACGCAAGCGTCGCAGCTGCCCTGGGCACCTGCGTATACCGTGATGCCGGCTTGGGCAAGCGCATTGATAGCGCCACCGCCGATGCCGCCGCAGATGAGCGTGTCCACGCCGCCGTTGGCGAGCAGGCCCGCAAGGGCACCGTGGCCGGTGCCGCCGGTGCCCACGACCTGCTCGTTGAGTACCTTGCCGTCCTGAATGTCGTAGATCTTGAACTGCTCGCTGCGGCCAAAGTGCATAAAGATGTTGCCGTTGTCGTACGTGGTTGCCACCCTCATGGTGCCGATCTCCTTTGCTGGCCATACGGCCGTCGTTGTGGTGATGGGGGAGTACGCGATATTACCGCCTTCGATGATGAGCGCCCGACCATTGACCAACGCGTTTGCCACCTTGCGATGCGCTCGGCTGCAAATAGCCGCCACCGTGGCACGGGCAATGCCCATGTGCTGGGCGACGGCCTCCTGATTGAGGCCTTCCAGGTCGCACAGGCGCAGCACCTCGAGCTCGTCGACCGTCATATCGATGGCGTCTCCGCTGGCAAGGCCGTCGGGGGTGAAGCCGCGGTATTCGGGGATGATCCCGACGCGGCGCAGTTTCTCGCGTCTTCCTGCCATGTGTCCTCCTTATCTGACATATGTCAACAATAGAATAGCGAACGCGCTGATTTGTGCAAGGAATTTCTGGCATATGCCAGAAAATGAGGGCTTATGTTTGTGCTGTGGGGCCGCATGTGCCTGGGCTACAATGAATCTCGCTTATAGGCGACTGACAGGAGGGTCAATGAGCAAGGCTGATCAACAGTTTGTAACCATGTGCCGCGATATTCTGGACCATGGCACCACCACCGAGGGCCAAAAGGTCCGCCCGGTGTGGGAGGACGGCACCCCTGCCTATACCATTAAAAACTTTGGCGTCACGGCCCGCTACGACCTGCGTGAGGAGTTTCCGGCGCTTACCCTGCGTCGTACGGCCCTCAAATCTGCCATGGATGAGATCCTGTGGATCTATCAAAAGAAGTCCAATAACGTGCATGACCTCAACAGCCATATTTGGGATGAGTGGGCCGACGAGACTGGCTCCATCGGCAAGGCCTACGGGTATCAGATTGGGCAGAAGAGCCATTATGCCGAGGGTGACTTCGATCAGATGGATCGTGTGCTGTACGACCTTAAGAACACGCCGTACAGCCGCCGCATCATGACGAACACCTATGTGTTTAGCGACCTGTCCGAGATGCACCTGTATCCGTGCGCCTACAGTGTGACGTATAACGTGACGCAGCGCCCGCAGGATGACAAACCGACGCTCAACATGATTCTCAACCAGCGCAGCCAGGATATTTTGGCTGCGAACAACTGGAATGTGTGCCAGTACGCCATTTTGCTGATGATGGTCGCGCAGTCGGTCGATATGATCGCTGGCGAGCTCCTGCATGTGATCGCCGATGCCCACATTTACGACCGTCATGTCGATATCGTCCGCGATCTTATCGAGCGTCCGCAGTTTGCCGCGCCTAAGGTAACGCTCAACCCCGATGTGCATGACTTCTATGCGTTTACGACCGATGATCTGATCATCGAGGGCTATGAGCACGGTCCGCAGGTCAAGAACATCCCCATTGCGGTGTAGGTGACGTGCATGACGTGTATGCTTTCCGCCATTGTCGCCGTGTGCGATGACTGGGGTATTGGGTGCGAGGGCGACATGGTGGTGTCCAATCGCGCCGACATGCGTCATTTTGTGGCGTGCACCAAAGGCTGCCCGGTCATTATGGGACGCAAGACGCTGCTAAGTTTTCCCGGCGGGCGTCCGCTCAAGAATCGCCGCAACATTGTGCTCACGCGCGACCAAGGCTTTGCGCCCGAGGGTGTCGACGTGGTGCATAGCGTCGACGAAGCGCTCGCCGCGGTAGCCGATGAGCCCGTTGCGTGGGTGATCGGTGGCGGCGAGGTGTATCGGCAGTTTTTGCCGTATTGCGCCGAGGCCGAGGTCACGCACGACCATTGCGTGCATGACGTTGATACGTACTTTCCCGATCTGGATGCCGATCCCGCGTGGGAGATTGCGCGGCGTGGCGGTGTTGCCACGATTGCCTCGGGCGAGGGCGACGAGGGTGTCGATTATGAGTTCGTAACGTATCGTCGCGTTGAGGCGTAAATCGTCCGGCGTGAACGGTATCATCGGATTGTTTGAATGCATGGGGCGGCGCTTAGCGTCGCCTCGTTTGGTATAGATGTGCTGTAAAGAAGGGTGCGGGCTGGCTGCTATGACTGATGCCGTTGAGGTGCTGCGAATCGATTCGCTCGAGGACGAGCGGCTCGATGCCTACGTGCGACTGACCGAGCGCGAGCTGCGCTGCGTGCTGGAGCCGCAAAAGGGCATTTTTATCGCCGAGAGTGCCAAGGTCATCGAGCGCGCGGTTCGCGCCGGATACGAGCCGGTGAGCTTTCTTTTGGGCGAGCGCTGGCTCGATCAGATGATGCCGCTGTTTGAGCGCCTGGTTGTGCGCGAGGGCGCGGGTCCGGTTCCTGTGTTCGTTGCCTCCATGGAACTCATGGAGCAGCTGACGGGCTTTAACGTGACGCGCGGTGCGCTCGCGGCATTCCGTCGTCCACGCCAGATTCCGGTAGCCGAGTTCTTGAGTGGCGTCGTCGAGGCGGCGGGTGAGCGCCCGGTGCGCGTGTGCGTGCTCGAGGGCATTGTCGACCACACCAATGTCGGCGCGATTTTCCGCTCGGCGGCTGCACTGAACGTCGGTGGTATTTTGGTGAGCCCCACTTGCTGTGACCCGCTGTACCGCCGCTCGGCCCGTGTGAGCATGGGCACGGTGTTCCAGGTGCCCTGGACGCGCATTGGCAGCGAGGCGCGCGTATGGCCGCATGATGGGCTGGCGGCGCTGCACGATGCCGGCTTTTCGTGTGCCGCTATGGCGTTGACGGATGATTCGGTGTCGCTGGACGATCCCGCGCTCCAGGAGATTGACCGCCTGGCAATCTTTATGGGCACCGAGGGTGCTGGCTTGGGCGCCAAGACCATTGCAGGCTGCGACCGCGCCGTGCGTATTCCGATGGCGCATGGGGTCGATTCACTCAACGTGGCCGCGGCAAGTGCTGTCGCCTTTTGGCAGCTGTGCCCGCATGTGAGCAACGAGTACCACTACCAGCCGGGGCTGTATCACTAGGCAATTAATTCGCACCGGACTCTGGTTCGGGGCGTTTCGGCCTACGCCGGTCGGTGCTAAGCTGGTATTGGCTTTGGTCTTAAAATGCCGTTTTGTTGTATGACGTACGCTAGTGGGGAGGGCGTGTGGCTAAGAAATCTACGGCTATCGATGTAACGCATGGCGTTATTTGGCAGCAGCTGCTGTCGCTGTGCGTCCCTATCTTCTTTAGCTCGTTTTTTCAGCAGGCTTACACGCTTATCGGTACCTATATCGTCGGTCAGTTTGGCGGCAAGCTCGCGCTGGGTGGCATTCAGGCCACGATGGTGCTCACGGAGCTCTGCATTGGTTTTTTGCGTCGGTGTTGGTGCTGGATGTGCCGTTATTACCGGCCAGTTTTTTGGTCAGCATGATGACGAGCGCTTGAGCCGATCGGTCCATACGGCCATGACGCTCGCGCTGGTGGGCGGCATTGTCATTTCCATTCTGGGCATGGTGTTTGTCGAGCCGATGCTTGTGCTGATGAATACACCGCATGAGCTGCTGGCCGAGGGTGTGGCGTATGCCCGTTGCTACTTTGCCGCCATGTTTGCGGCGCTGCTGCTCAATATGGGGACGGCGTTGTTGCGCGCCGTGGGCGACACGCGCGGTCCGGCGGTCATTATTGCCTCCGGCTGCTTCGTCAACGTGGCGCTCGACATTCTTTTTGTCGCCGTGCTGCACATGGAAGCGCTGGGCTGCGGCATCGCGGTGGCGCTGACTATCTGCACCAATGCCACGATGATTGTGATCCGCATGATGCGCGCTCCGGGGGCGTGGCGGTTGTCGCTATCCAAGCTCGGTATCGATCGCAGCATTTGCAAGAGCATGCTTTCGTGCGGTTTGCCGCTGGGCGTTCAGTCTGCGGCGTATTCGATCTCCAACGTTTTGATTCAGGTGTCGGTCAACTCGTTTGGAGCCGATGTTACGACCGCTTGGGGCCTTTCCGGCCGCCTGGACGGCATTATCTGGATGGTGACCGAGGCGCTTGGTGTGTCGATTACTACGTTCTCGGCGCAGAACTTTGGTGCGCGCAATTACGATCGCATGCGAAAGGGATATCACACGTCGCTCGTGCTTTCATTTGTGCTTATCGGTGGCCTGTCTGCCGTGCTGCTGGTGTTTTCGGGCCCGCTTTCGCGTCTGTTTATCGACGATGCCGCGATATCGGCCTACACCACGACGATTCTTCATTTCATCGCGCCGTTCTACGCGATCTTCTCGATTATCGAAAATGCGTCCGGCTCCATCCGCGGCGCCGGCGTGAGCTTCCAGCCTATGATGCTCACGATCTTCGGTACGGTCGTGCTCCGTGTGGCGTGGGTGTTCGCGATTATGCCGCTCGACCCCTCGCTCGAGCATCTGCTGCTGGTCTACCCCGTAACCTGGGTAATCACCGCCACGATGTTCACCGTCTACCATCACAGCGGCAACTGGCTAGGCCGCGCCACTGCCTAATGATCCCTGGGGGGGACGGAGGAAAACGGCTCATTGCTCTACGTCGTGATGTCGAGGATCCGTTTCCCTTCGTCCCCTTCGGATCAATTAGTATTCGATGCCTTGGCGGGCTAGGAGGCCTTCGTCGAAGTAGTGTTTGACGGGGCGCATTTCGGTTACTAGGTCGGCAAGGTCGGCGAGGGGCAGCAAGCCGCGGCCGGTGAGCACGAGCTCCGTGGTGGTCGGTTTCATCGCGATCAATGCTTCGACATCTTCGCGCGTTACAAAGCCCCGTCGCATGGCTTCCCCCAGCTCATCCAAGATCAGCACGTCGACCTGGCAAATCTGCTCGCGCGCCAGCTCCATGATCTGTACGGCACAGGCTTCGGGCGTATCGCGATTGGCTTGTACGATGCGTAGCCCCAATCGAGGTGCTGCGTCATGTTCGGCGCAGTGCAGCTTCTTGGCAAACTGAAGCATGAGCACGTTAAGTCCATAGCCCGTGGCGCGCAGCGCGAGCCCCAGCGCAGCCGTCGTCTTGCCCTTGCCGTCGCCCGTATAGATTTGAACCTTGCCGACTTCCAGTGATGCCATCTCTGTCCTTTCGTGCCCGGCGTCGGTTTATCGCCGTTCGGGTTGGGTATTCTAGATAGCATTATCAACCCCAGTAGATGGAGTTCAAGCAGATGGAGATGGATGACAACAAACGTAGACGGAATATGATCCTCTACGTGCTCATCGCCTTCGTCGTCTACCTCGTGCTCTCGACCGTTCTGTTCCCCAACATCGGTCACACGCAGCAGATTACGAAGACCGATTATTCGACGTTTGTCAAAGCGCTCGATAAGAAGAGTGTCGACAAGGTCGAGTACAACACGGACGATTACACGATTTATTACACCAAGAAGGGCGAGGACGAGAACATCGCCTACAAGACGACCGGTGTGCCGAATGACGCGGGCTTTACCGATCGCGTGCTTGAATCTGGCGCCTCGCTTGAGTCGGTCGTTCCCGATAAGAACTCGGGTCTGATGACCTACTACCTGCTCACCCTCATTCTTCCCATGGCGATTTTCTTCCTGATTGGCTGGTGGCTCAACCGCCGCATGAAGAAGGCCATGGGTGATGACGGTCCCTCGATGAACTTTGGCGGCGGTGGTTTTGGCGGCGGTGGACTGGGCAAGTCCGGTGCTCGCGTGATCGCCTCCAAGGATGTGGGCGTGACCTTTAAGGATGTCGCCGGCCAGGAAGAGGCCAAGGAGTCCCTCAAGGAGGTCGTCGACTTTCTGGAGAAGCCGCAGCGCTACGAGGAGATCGGCGCCAAGCTGCCGCGCGGTGCCCTCCTTGTCGGCCCTCCGGGTACGGGTAAGACCCTGCTTGCCAAGGCCGTTGCCGGCGAGGCGGGCGTTCCGTTCTTTAGTATTTCTGGTTCTGAGTTCGTCGAGATGTTCGTCGGCCGTGGCGCCGCTAAGGTTCGCGATCTGTTTAAGCAGGCCAAGGAAAAGGCCCCGTGCATCGTCTTTATCGATGAGATCGATACCATCGGCAAGAAGCGCGATGGCGGCGGCTTTAGTGGCAACGACGAGCGCGAGCAGACGCTCAACCAGCTGCTGACCGAGATGGACGGCTTTGATAACCACAAGGGTATTGTCGTTCTCGCTGCTACCAACCGCCCCGACAGCCTTGACCCGGCCCTGCTGCGCCCCGGTCGTTTTGACCGCCGCATCCCCGTCGAGTTGCCCGATCTGACCGGCCGTAAGAACATTCTTGAGTTGCATGCCAAGAGCGTGAAGACGCAGCCGCCGATCGACCTGACCGCGATTGCCCGCGCTACGCCCGGTGCCTCGGGCGCCGACCTGGCCAATATCATCAACGAGGGCGCCCTGCGTGCCGTCCGCGAGGGTCGCAAGCGCGCCACGCAGGACGATTTTGAGGAGTCGGTGGAGGTCGTCATCGCCGGTCAGCAGCGCAAGTCCACGGTGCTGTCCGATCACGAGAAGCAGGTTGTTTCGTACCACGAGATCGGCCATGCCATCGTTGCCGCCCGCCAGAAGGGCTCTGCGCCGGTTACCAAGATCACCATCGTGCCGCGCACGAGCGGCGCTCTGGGCTACACCATGCAGGTCGAGGAGGACGAGCGCTTCCTGACCACGCGCCAGGAGGTGCTGGACAAGCTCGCCGTCTACTGCGGCGGACGTGCTGCCGAGGAGCTCATCTTTGGTGAGATGACGACCGGTGCGGCCAACGACATCGAGCAGGCCACCAAGCTCGCCCGTAACATGGTGACGCGCTTTGGTATGTCCGATGAGTTTGGCATGATGGCGCTCGGTACCGTCCAGAACGCGTACCTCAACCAGGACACGTCGCTTACCTGCGCTCCCGGTACGGCGGAGCGTGTGGACGCGATTGTCGCCAAGCTGATTGAGGATGCGCACGATCGTGCCCTGCAGATCCTCAAGGAGAACAAGTTTAAGCTCCACGAGCTGGCTCGTTATCTGTACAAGAAGGAGACGATCACGGGCGAGGAGTTTATGAATCTTCTCACGCGCGAGAATCCGCTGATGCCAAAGCAGCAGTAACACTAGTTGCGCTGTGTCAATCGCCCCATTTGAGTGTCCATCTCAAATGGGGCGATTTTGCGTGAGGAGAGTTGTTATATGAAGATCGTGGTAAGTGCCTGCTTGATGGGCGAGAGCTGCAAGTATAACGGGCTCGACAATTACCATCGCGAGCTGGTTGAGGCTTGCGAGCGCACGGGGACCGAGGTCCTGTTGGTATGCCCCGAGGTCTTTGGCGGCCTTCCCACACCGCGCAAGCCGTCCGAGATTGTGAGCGGCGAGGTCCGTACCTGCGAGGGCGTCTCAGTCGATCGCGAGTTTCGCCTGGGTGCCCAACGTGCGCTCGATATGTGTGAGCAGGCAGGCGGCCCGTCCGAGATCGCTGCGTGCGTCTTGCAGGATCGTAGCCCCTCGTGCGGTGCGGGTCGCGTCTACGATGGCACCTTTAGCGGTACGCTCACCGTGGGCAACGGTATTTTTGTCGACCTGCTGCTGCGCCACGGGTACCGTGTGATTCCGGCTAGCGAGTTCGATCCCAGCATGCTGGAACATTGTCCATAGCACTCGAACCCAACACTTCCTCACGGGTGACCGTTTTGGCATCATCCGTGAACTTGATATTGAGTACGACCCGGTCATCAAAGACGTAGACCGAGTTGACAGGCGCCGTACCCAGGCAGCCCCTCCCCGCGGCCCTCGCGCAGGAACGCGCACACGGTCCTCCCGTCTCTTGCGCCCCTCCTGACCCAAACCCTGCTAGGAACGAGTGCAGCAAACTGGAATTTTAAATTAGTCTTTGCAAATAACCTTTGAACCTTCACCATCAATTACAATTCCCTGACGGTTGTTAATTGGGCATAGATTCAAATCCGAAAACTCAGTCATTATTTTCTCGGTAACTTTCTTAAATGGTGCTGTAAGATAATGCGGAAGAACATAGAAATCAATCA
>UROJ01000060.1 GCA_900549335.1 uncultured Collinsella sp. | reverse complement strand
TGAACATCGCGTTTTGCCGTACCTACCGCACCGAGGTGGGCGGCCAGGCCTACTCTGTCTTTGAGACCGACGGCGTCCCCGACGATACCGTCATTCCCATGCTGCGAAAACTCGACAACGTCGACTACGCCACCTTTATTGAACTCCCGGGCTCGGCGTCATCGCTCTCTCCCGGCGTCTCGGCCAAGGAGATCTTCGATGACGGCGAACAGCTGCTCGACGCTTGCAAGGAGCTGGAACTCAGCATCGGCGCCGTCATGGCCGTGCGCGAAGCGCGTCTGACCGGCGAGGAGCACGCCGTCGCCGCGATGCGCCGCGTGCTCGACGTTATGCGCGAGGAGACCACGGCCCCCATCGCCAATCCGCAGCGCTCGCTTGGCGGGCTCATCGGCGGCGAGGCGAAGCTCGTCGATGCCACCGGCCGTAACGATTTGAGCACAAACCTGATGGGCGCCGTCCAGACCGAAGCCGTGGCCCGTGCCATGGCTGTACTCGAGCGCTCCGCCACCATGGGCGTGATCGTTGCCGCCCCCACGGCAGGCTCCGCGGGTGTCGTGCCCGGCTGCGTGCTGGCGCTGGCCGACCACCTGCAGCTCGATGACGAGCAGGTCATGGACGCCCTCTACTGTGCCGCCGCCATCGGCCTCAACCTCACCACGAGCGCCTGCGTCGCCGGCGCCGAGGGCGGCTGCCAAGCGGAGGTGGGAAGTGCCGCCGCCATGGCTGCCGCCGCGCTGGTGCAGATGCTCGGCGGCAGCCCCGAGCAGGCACTCGACGCCAGTTCCATCGCGCTGAGCAATCTGCTAGGCCTCGTTTGCGACCCCGTGGGCGGACTTGTTGAGGTGCCGTGCCAAAACCGCAATGCCATCGGCGTGGCCGCGGCCTTCAGCTCGGCCCAGCTCGCGCTCGCCGGCATCAAGAGCCTGGTGCCGTTTGACCAGATGGCGCATGTGATGCTCTCGGTGGGCCACGCCCTGCCGGCAACCCTGCGCGAGACGGCCAAGGGCGGCATCGCTCAAGCCCCGGCCGCGCTTTCTGCCTGCGCCAAATGCGGCATATGCGGATAGGCAGACTTCTCCAAACTGATACTGTTTCCGCACCACAAACAACAGGCTAATCGCTATAATGCAAGCCCAGTTAAAACACGATGAGCCGCAAGTCGAAACTCGAAGGAAATATAAACGATGTCGCAAATCGACCGCAGCAACATGATTCCCGATCCGCAACAGCCCAGTAGGCATACTGGCGGCGTCCAATCGCCGCGCCCCATCGCGCCGGCTCACAGCCAACAACACGGCCCGGCCAATGCCTCTCAGCGCCCGAATCAGCGTCAATACCAGCCGCATCAACAATATCAGCAGCGTTCCGCACAAGGTGCCGCCCCCAAGCAGGGCCCTTCGCACGCTCGCGCGGCAAGCAATCGCGGACCCGCGGACAAGCACACCAACAAAAGCAGCAAGTCGGGCGGAAAGACGGCCCTCTTTGTCGTCCTCGGCCTCGTCGCGATCGTCTACATCGTAGGCGTCGTGGCGTTCTCGCAGGTCGCTTACCCCAACACCACCATCGCCGGCGTCGACATCTCGCTCTCTAACGCATCTTCGGCAGCCACCAAGGTCAACTCGGCATGGAAGCACTACAAGCTCACCGTGGCGGGCGATGACTTTAGCTGGACCTACCAGCCCGAGTCCGACGAGCCCATCGTCGATGGCGAGGAAGCCGCCCACGAAATTATCAGCAAAAACGAGCCGCTGCTGTGGCCATCGCGCCTCATCGCGTCGCTCGGCGGCAAAACCGTTAGCGCCACCAAGAACGGCTCGGTCGACTTGGACCAGGACGTCGACCTGTCCATGCTCTCCGATGCCTTTGACCAAAAGCAGTTTGAGGAGGGCCTGGGCAGCGCCATCGACGAGTTCAACGAGGGCCGCTCGGGCACCTTCGAGGCCGCCAGCTCCTATGATGAGAAGGCCGGCAAGTTCACCGTTGAGAAGGCCCGTTCCAACGAGAAGCTCAACCGTGAGCATGTCATCAAATATGCCGAGATCGAACTCGCGTCGCTCGCCGAGAACGTCGATATCACCAAGATCGGAAACGACGCCTACGAACCGCTCAACGGCACCCTCACCAACGACCAGATTCAGGCTGCATGCGATGCCGCCAACAACTTCCTGGGCGTCAACGTGACCCTTAAGCTCAACGGCAATGATGCCGGTAAAGTGGACGGCAGCTCGGTGCTGCAGTGGATCAGCTTTGCCGATCCGGCCAACCCTACGCTCGATACGTCGCAGATCGGCAGCTGGGCCGCCGAACTCGCTAACGGCTTTAACACCGTGGGATCCACCCGCTGGTGGACACGCGCCGACGGCAAGGAGTGCGCTGTCGAGGGCGGCGATTTTGGCTGGTCCATCGACAGCGACACGCTCGCCAAGCAGGTCGAGGACGCTATCAATAACAAGCAGACCGGCGATATCGAGATTTCGTACTCCAAGAAGGCCGACACGTTTACCGCCAAGGGCGAGCCCGATTGGAAGGCCTATATCGACGTCGACCTGTCCGAGCAGCACGCGCGCTACTACGACGAGAACGGCAATATCGTGTGGGAGGCCAACTTTATTTCCGGCAAACCGGGCGAAGACGCCACCCCGGAGGGCGTGTGGCAGATCAACAGCAACGACGGCGCAAGCAAGCTCATCGGTGCTAAAGACCCCGAGACCGGAAAGCCCAAATACGAGAGCCCGGTCAGCTATTGGATGCCGTTCGAGGGCAATATGATCGGTTTCCACGACGCCACCTGGCAAAACGACAAGAGCTTCGACAATGCCGAGTCCTATAAGTGGTGCGGAAGCCACGGCTGCATCAACCTGCGCCTGGCCGATGCCAAGGCGCTCCACGACTGCATCAGCGTCGGCCTGTGTGTGGTCGTGCACTCGTAGGGAAACACGCCTTCACACAACGGAGAACTGACGCTTCAATCTAACAGTTCCGAAAGATACCGCTATATGCGCCCGGCCATCGCGACGGGCGCATATACTTATCAAGAAACTTTCTATAAAGGAGACGCCATGTCGAATGTCCCCACCATTACCCCGGGACCGAATGATGCCGAGCGAACGCCCGAGGGTGCCACCGAAACGCTTCCCCTCATAACAAACGTGCACGCCGGACAGCAAAACGGCAGCACAAGCGATACAACAGAGATTTCTGACGAAGAGGCCTACGCCAAACTCAAAGCGAAGCGTGCCGAGCGTCGGCGCAAAAAGCTCATCCGGCGCGGCATTGCGGCAGGAGTCGTGGCCGCCATTGTGCTCATCGCCGTTGTCGTGACCTTAGTCATCAACGCACGGCCCGCAGGTACCAACGGGCCGGTGACCGACATGGTCACCGAGGGCACGTTTACGACCACCGTCGAGGCTAAAGGCCAGCTCAAGCCCATCTCGGCTTCGGTGGTCTCCCCTTCTGTCGACGGAACGGTGGCATCGATCAACGTGCAAGCCGGCCAGTCCGTCAACGAGGGCGACGTGCTCATGACCATTAAAAACGACGAGCTCGATCGCAACGTTGCCGAGGCACAGCGCGCGGTGACAGCGGCACAGGAAGACCTCGCCAACGCGAAGAAAGCCGCAGCTGCCGCGCAGGCCGCCCCAACGACGGATGTCGATGGAGCTTCCGCAGCGACTGGCGTCTCCGCCGCATCAGCGGACACGAACGCCGTATCGGCCGCGCAGCGCAGCCTCGCATCGGCCCAGGCAAACCTCGATCAGGCTAACGCCAAGGCCGCCAGCCGTACGGTCACGGCCCCGAGCTCGGGCAACATCGTGGAGCTCAACGCCAAGGTGGGCGCCACGGTAACAGGAGGCATGATCATGGGCGAAGGCGACACGAGCGGCGGCAAACAGTGCATGCAAATCGCCGACCTGTCCAAGATGAAGGTGACGGTTCAGGTGGGCGAAAAGGATATCGCCAAAATTGCCGTGGGCCAAAGCGCCAACGTGACCTATCCCGCGTTTCCCGATATCGTGAGCCAAGGCACCGTCACGGCTATCGCCTCGGTGGCAAACTCCGACTCCTCCTCCGGGAGCGGCGGCAGCGTGACCTTTAACGTCGACATCCTCATCGAAGCACCCGACAGTCGCCTTAAGCCGGGTATGACTGCCGAGGTCTCGGTGGTGACCGAGAAGCTCGACGACGTGGTGATGGTGCCGACCATGGCGCTGATGACCGAAGATGGCGAGCACTATTACGTCAATCTGGCCACCGATTCGGAAGGCAAAAAGACGCGCCGCGTGAAGGTGACCGTCGTGACGCAAAACGACAACGAGGCTGTAGTCGGCAAGACCCAGGTCACGCGCGACGACCAGGGCAACGAGATCAACCCAGACGTCCCGGTTACCAAGCTACGCGACGGCGACACCATCGTGACGGATACCGGCACAGGCATGACGGCAGACGGCGGCGACAACATGCCTGCCGACGAGGGCATGTAATGCGTCCCGCCATCGACATCCGCAACGTGCATCGCATTTTTGAGAGCGAGGCCGGCTGCGCCCATATCCTGCATAACGTGAGCCTGGCAGTGAATCCCGGCGAGTTCGTGGCCATTACCGGCCCTTCGGGCTCGGGCAAGTCAACGCTCATGAACATCCTGGGCTGCCTGGACAAGCCGACGGCAGGCGATTATTACCTGCAGGGCCTCAACGTGGCAGAGCTCGACGATGACGAGCTCACCGAAGTCCGCGCCCTGAGCATCGGCTTTGTCTTTCAGAGCTTTAACCTGCTGCCGCGCCTATCGGTCATCGAAAACGTCATGCTGCCGCTGTCGTACACCAACGTGCCGCGGGCTCAGCGTGAGATGCGCGCCGTCCATGCGCTGCAAGCCGTCACGCTGCCGGTCGACCACTGGGACCACCGTATCTCCGAGCTCTCGGGTGGACAGATGCAGCGCGTCGCCATCGCGCGCGCCCTCGTCAACGACCCGCCCATCATCCTAGCCGACGAGCCGACGGGAAACCTGGACTCCGCCACCGGAGCGCTCGTGATGGAGACCTTCCACAAACTCCAGGAACGCGGTAAGACCATCGTGCTCATCACGCATGATCCCGGTATTGCCGCCGAGGCCGACCGCGCCGTAACCATTCGCGACGGCCGGATTCACGACGGCGCGTACATCGCCCACGCGCCGCAGACCATGCGCGGCGCCATTGATAACCTGCCCGTGATTTCCGCACTCGCCAATCCGACGAAAGGAGTGAAGGCATGAGCACGCGCGACCTTATCCAAGAAGCCCTTCACTCCCTCGAGGCCAACAAGGGACGTAGCCTGCTCACCATCCTGGGCATTGTTATCGGCATCGCCTCCGTCATTGCCATGACCTCGCTTATCGGCGGTATCCAAAACAGCCTGGTCAACAGCCTGGGACTCAACGCTGCGCGTATGGTGCAGATTTATTCGTCGCAAGAGCTCACTGAGTCGGACGTCGAGAAGCTTCGAAAGATGGTGCCGCAGATCGAGCAGATCGGCATCGTGGACAGCGCCTATACCGAGTACAAGGCCGGTGATAAAAGCTATACCGTCATGGCGCAGGGCGTCGATACCGACATGCTCGACGCGGTGGGCGCCAGCAAGCTCGTCGCGGGGCGCACCTACACCCAGGCCGAGTCCCAATCTGGCGCACGCGTGGCGCTCATCAGCCGTGGCGGCGCCGATCAGCTGTACGGCAACGAACAGGACGCAGTGGGCAAGACCATTAAGCTTTCCAACGGTGAGGTGCAGATTGTCGGTGTTATCGACGGCGGCAGCGACTCCATGGGTTCCCTCACGCTCTACATGCCGCGCGAGACCATCTCGGGCCTCTTCGGCGACGAGAATCCGTCGTTTCCCAGCGTAACGGCGCTCGCCGCCGAGGGCACGGACATGGACGAGCTGTGCAAGACGATTGAATCCAAGGTGCGCGGTATGAAGGGCATCGCGGACGACGACGAATATGACAGCGTATCGGCGACCTCAATGAAAAGCGCCATCGACGCCCTCAATTCCTTTATGGGCGCGTTTTCGCTCATCATGGGCGCCGTTGCCAGCATTTCGCTGCTCGTGGGGGGTATAGGCATCATGAATATGATGCTCACCAATGTGACCGAGCGTATCCGCGAGATCGGTATTCGTCGAGCCTTGGGTGCCAGCCGCCGCGATATCACCGCACAGTTTTTGGCCGAGTCTTCGGCGCTGTGCATCACCGGTGGCCTGTTGGGTGTTTTGATTGGCTACCTGCTTGCCTGGGGTCTAACGATGTTCGCCGCGGGTTCCGGCGTGCTTAGCGAGCTCGGTGCCAGCGGTACCATTACACCGAGTTTTTCGATCGCCACGGTGCTACTGGCCTTTGCGGTCTCCGTCGGCATCGGCGTGATCTTCGGCTTCTATCCCGCCCGCCGGGCAGCAAAACTCGACCCCGTGGAGTGCCTGCGCTACCAGTAATGCAATCCCCCTGAGTTGCGGTGAAATAGAGAGTGTTTAAGCTGTTCAAAGGCCTATTCAGTCCTTATTTCACCGCAACTCGGGGGAGATAAGGCGCAAGTGCTATTCGAAGCGAGATTCCAGGCTCGATAGTCCGTTCAACGTCAGATTGTTAGCGACCTCCGAGATACGCTCGATGGGCACCGAGCCATCGGAGAGCGCCCACGTGCGGTAAATGCCGATAATGCCCGAAAGCAAAAACGCCAGATAATAGTCGAACATCTCGTCCTTGAGGCCATGGGGCAGCAAGTCGCGCTCGGCAATCTCATGCTCGAGCGGCACGCGCAAACGCGTCATAAAATCGTCGAGCTGGATGTTTTCAATCAGCTGGCGATTGAGCACGAGGTTATTGCAAAGTGCCTCGTTGATGGTCTTAAAAAACGTTGCCGCCGCTCCGAGGGCACGCTCGTTCGTGTTGCCGTCCATGGAAGCAAGCGTTTTCTCGACCGAGTCGGCAATCATCTCCACCACATCAACCGCGATGGCATCGAGCAGGCCGTCGACCGTGCCAAAGTGAACGTAGAAGGTTTTGCGGTCGACATTTGCCTCACGTGCGATGGCACTCACGGTAATGTCGGCAAGTGGCTTATCCATCAACAGGCGCTCAAACGCAGACAGGATGGCATTGCGGCTGCGAACGATGCGGCGGTCGAGGCGCGGTTTGCTGGTGGCCATGGACGTGTCCCTTCGGAATGCAAGCATTCATCAACAGATGAGAGTTAATCTACGTAAGAGGATTATCCCCCATCCGGCACAAAAATGCCCGGCAACATGAAGAACGCACGACCAACTATTACGCCTTAGGGAGCTTCTTTTTGTTCAAAGCAGCCGGGGACACACGGATGCCGTCGCCCGTCTGGCGCACGTAGGCCTTATGCGCCGGTTTGGCGGCCCCAGATGCATTCTGAGCATGCTGATTGGGATCCACGGTAACTGCATTCACAGGATGGGGCTTTGCAGGCTTAGAGGACGTCTGAGGCGTTCGTCCGAGCTTGCGCATCATGCGATCCCAACGTGCATGGATACTCTCGTTGTGAGCGCTCTTAAGGCCCAGCAGGGGCGCGGCCAAAATAGTCGGCGCGATAAACGTAATGAGGCGCCACAGCAGATAACCGGCGGTCGACGCCGATCCAAAGAAATGACCCAGGAACAGCGCGAAGCCACCCTCGGCGCCGCCAGTGCCACCGGGCAGGGGAACAGCAGAGCTCAGGAGCTGAACAAAGGCGCTCGCGGCCATGACCGAGAAGAAGTCGACTTCGTGGTGGCCAAAGGCAAGCATCAGGAAATACGGCACGAGGTAGAAAAACGCGAGCTGCAACATGGTGATGACCACCGTGAGCAGCATAGACGAAAAGTGTCCGGCCGAAAGCTTGAACTTCTCGGAGAACGAGTAGATTTCGCCGTCGACAAACGTACGCCAGCCCTCGATCTTGGTGGCCGAGACGCCCATTCGCTCGAGCCAATTGATGATGCAGTGCGCGACGCGCGTGACGGTCTTGGGCATGAGCGCGACGGCAAAGATGCCAAGCAGAATGCAGCAGTGACCGCCAAAGCTAAAGACGCACAGCAGCGTCATGTCGCCATAGCGCTCGGCGAAAAACGGCATGCGGGCAAGCAGCAGAATGGCGCCCCAGGCAACAAGGCCAAACTGATACACGATAAAGCGCGTGAACTGCGTGGCACCGGCCTCGCCGACATTTTGGCCTGCCTTGGTCAGGCGGTAGATCTGGGCGGGCGTAGAGCCCATCATCATGGGCGTCAGGTTGCCAAAGAAGATACCGCTCGCCTCGACCGAGATCAGGTCGCGAATGCCGACGGGCGAATTGGGATCGAGCCAGACGGCGATCGCATAGGCAACGATGCCAAAGAACAGGTACAGGAACATGCAAAAGCATGCAGCAACGAGCCACGGCGCCCGAACGTTCGACATGGCAGCCCAGAACTGTCCCATCTGACCGGTCACAATCAGATAAACGATGTAGCCAACCAGCACGACGCCGATAAAAATGGCACCGCGACGTGCACCCTTGTTGTCATCGCCGCCCGAGGCCTCAACCTCGACCTGGGGCTTAGATGTATGCTGAGAGGACTCCGTCATGAGGCTCCTTCTGACCTTCCAAATATCTTGCATATTGTACCCGCAAGGGCCACAAGCAGAACGTAAAGCTATGGGCCAAATGGGAATTGCAGATGGTTTGCTCGGAAATAAAAAACCCGGACTTCCGCTGGAAGCCCGGGTCTCAGATTCATGGTAGCCCGTACCAGATTCGAACTGGTGATCTCCGCCTTGAGAGGGCGGCGTCC
>UROJ01000059.1 GCA_900549335.1 uncultured Collinsella sp. | reverse complement strand
AGACGCTCATCGATACGCCGCTCGGCAAGGCGCGTATTCAGGAATATGACACGCCGCGTGAGCAGCTGGTGCTGCGCCTGGAGAACGGCAAGGTCTTTAAGGTCAACCTGGCCGATATGACCTGCTCGGAGGGCTGCAAGAAGAAGGCCGCCGAGCAGGGCTGCAATTGCCGCCCCGACTGCGTGACGCGCGATGTGCTCGAGCGCATCGAGTCGCCCGAGATGCGTCTGGCGCTCATGGAACTCGACCGCGAGAACGGCGTCGACGTGGGCGATGGCCTGTCGAGCGCCGACCGTCTTGCCGGCACGTCGATGCCCAAGCGCCGTCGTCGCGATGCCGATTCCGATGCTCGCGCCGGTCAGGGGCAGGGCGAGGGCCGTGGCCGCGGAAAGGGCCGTGGCAATGCCGTAACGCCTGAGGCCGAGGAGGCCGCCGGTGGCCGTCGTCGTCGCAAGCGCGCGGGCTCGGGCGATGTCGGCGAGGCTGCAGCTGCAGGCAAGAACGCCTCCCGCGAGCGCGAGGTTCAGCAGCCCCAGCAGCAGAATCGCGGCGGTGGTATGAACCCCACGCGTCGTCGCCGCCGTCACCTGTCGAGCGAGGAGCGCGAGGATGCCTTCCGCGCCGCAGCTGCTCGCGAGGCCGGTGCCGCTTCCAAGGGTCCCTCGGGTTCCGATGCGCCTGCCGACAAGGGCGGCAAGTCACGTGGCGAGGATGAGCGCGCGCCGCGTCCGCGCCGTCGCCATTCCTCGGGCACGCAACAGAAGCCCTCAGTGCCCTCCGTTGCCGATCAGGTCTCGGATGGCGAGGTCAAGGTCACGCGCCGTCGTCCCGGAGATGGCGGGGGAGCGGCTGCCAAGGCTTCGCGTGGCGCCGCTCGCGACGAGCGCGAGCCGCGCGAAGATCGCGGTGGCGAGGGCTCGGCCGACCAGGGCCAAAAGCGCCGTCGCCGTCGCCGTTCCCGCAAGCCGCGCCAGAATGGTGGCGAGGGCTCGACCCCGTCTTCGGCCGCACCACAACCGCCCGCCGGCGAATAACGCCCGCGAGCGGATTTAACCCGCCTTATCCCAATCGCGTCGGGGTACCATAGCGCTGAATCAACAACCCTCCCTGCGACCGAACGTAGGGAGGGTTGTGTCTTGAAGAGCCATCTGAACAAATTGAGCCGTCTGCAGGGTGCCGGCGCCCTGCCGTTTGCGGACGAATTGCTACCGTTTGCCGAGCGGGTGGCACGCGAGGCGCTCGAGGCATTGTCGCCAACACGATGTGCCGGCTGCGAGCGCGCCGGTGCGCTTATTTGCCAAGACTGCCTGGCCGCGCTCACGCTCATCGACCCACGTCATAGCTGTACCCGATGCGGCGCCCCGTTTGGGGATTTGCTGTGCACTGAGTGTTCGGTCGAGGGCACGTCCTCGGCAATGGCAGAGGCGCTCGACCGCTGCCTGGCGTGCTCCGTCTATGCGCATCCGCTGCCGCGCATCATTAAAGCGTACAAGGACGCGGGCGAGCGACGCCTGGCGCCGTATCTGGCGGAGCTGCTCTACGACACCGCCCTGCATGCCCAGGTCGTAGCGCCCGAACGCTTAGGAGGTGTGCTGTCCGGTGCGGATGCGGTGGTGTTTGTGCCTGCGACGGCGGCAGCGTTTCGGCGGCGTGGCTTTGATCATATGGAGGCTATTGCGCGCCCATTTTGCGAGCTGTCGGGTGTTCCCCTGCTCGATGCCCTCGTCAAGTACGGGCATGGCGACCAGCGTGAACTCGGTCGTGAGGAGCGCCGCGAGCGTGCCCAAGGCATGTACGAGACGGTTGAGGACGTGCACGGCCGCCGCCTGCTGCTTATCGATGACGTTATTACCACGGGCGCGACGATGGCCGCGGCTTCGGCGGAACTCAAGCGCGCCGGCGCCGCAGCAGTCGATGGCCTCGCTATCGCACGCGTTTGGTAGGGGGTGGTTTTGTGGCAGTGAAGATAGCGCGGCGCATCGAGCCGACAAGCGAGCAACTGGCGGCCTCCGTAGTCCTGACCGGTGCCTCGGCGCTACGCATGATGCGCGCCGAGCGCCGGCAGATGGGCTACATAAGCTGGAAAGACCTCGATCCCGATGAAGAGCGCCGTGTGCTGCGCACGTCGTCGCCCTCGATCGAGGACATCTATCTTCCCGACTTGGTGCGGATTGGGGCCGCAAGCGGCGAGGTGCAAGAAGATCTTTGCTTGCTGGTGGGATCTGCGGCGCAGCGCCGCCGCATGCCTGGCGTGGGCTGGTCCGTATGCTCCGGGTTGCCTGCCGGCTCGATTCTAGAGGTGGAACCGGGGGTGTACAGTCTATCTCCCGAGGCCCTTTGTGTTGCCGTTGCGCGCGAGGTCGGCTGCATCCAGGCATTTGCCCTGGCTCAGGAGCTGTGCTCTAAGATTTCGCTGAGTGACCGCGGGAAGTATCTGCCTCCCTACACCTCGCCTGTTACGAATAAACTTGCAAAGGACAAGGACCAGCCAGCAGATGTGGGCTACTTTGAAGTCGAGCCGGTGCTGACGCCCAATCGTCTGGCAGATTACCTCGCGGTATGCAAGGGGAACGCAGCCAAGCAGCTGCAGCGTCTGTGTCCCTATCTTTCGGAAAACCTGCGCTCACCCATGGAGTGCATCATGCTCGCCCTGTTTTCGCTTCCGTTTTCCTATGGCGGGTTTGCCTGCGGACCTTTTAAGACCGACTATAAGATTGAGTTCGATGACCGTGCGCAGGCAATCTCGGGGATGCCGCATGCAGTTTGCGATGCGTATCAGGAAGCAGCCTGGTTTGACCTGGAATACAACGGTGAGCTGGGCCATTCCTCTCGGAGGGGACGTATCCATGATGAAAAGCGCAACACGGGCTTGATTACTATGGGAATCGAGGTCGCGACGGTCAACAACGAAATGCTCTGTGACATGGAAGCGATGGAAGCACTCGCATGGCGCATGCACCAGCGTATGCGAAAGCGGTACCGGAATCGTGTCGATGCCCGCAGGAAGAAGCAAGAGGCGTTGCTTAACACGCTGCGGGCGTGTTTTGGGCTTAAGCCGGTCTAATTCGCGTCGAAAATAGAGGGTTAATCATATGCCCTGGCCATAATATGGCAAATATGAGTACTGTCACTAAATCAGTAACAGCAAAATCAAGGAATTTAGGACTCGGAGGCGGCGTAAAGTAAGAAGATAATAAACAAATGTAGAATAACTAAGCATCAGGTTGGCGACACTGAGCGCAAAATCTGTCCGAGAGGCCAAAATTGCCTGTTACTAAATTGGTGGCAGTACTCATATTTGCCATATTTTGGCCGGGGCACCCTAAGAAGGACGCCCCGGAGCTCCCCGTAGGGGAGCTCCGGGCTTCATAGGGGCACGAATAGCCCACTCCGACCTGCAAAATCTGTGCGCACGATGCGAATGACGCCCTTAACCTTAAACTTTAGCTTGAACTTAGCTATAATGCGCTTCGTTCCTACCAGGCTGTGGTTGCGGACGGACGAAATGCCCGTTCTAGTCCAAGACAGACGCGGTCAAAGGGATCCACGTAAGCGACCGCGTGCGCGCGGCGCGATCATGGCGCGTCCTAGATGTAAGCCGCACCGTCCGTTCTACTTTCTTTGGGGCAATACCGCCTCGCGGGCGAGCGGGTCAGTCGTGAAGGTGGCTGCGGCCTCCCGAGCAAACACCCCGGTGCGCAAGTGTGGGGTCAAATACCAGGTCAGCTGGTGGGAACAACCCGATATTCCGCGCAACGCACGGATCGTATACGACACAGAAGGCAGGGTAGTGGACATGGTGAGGGGCAGCTTGATGCACGCGGCTCGGTTAGGTGCTGGGACCGCAGCGGTCATCGCCGTTTTGGGCCTGAGCGGATGCGCGTTCAACCCGCTGTCTACGTTCACGACTCCCACGATCGACCAGATCGAGTACGAGACCGTCACGCCGGCGGTGTCGGACGATGCCCTGGTCACTCCCGGAACCCTGACGGTCGCCCTCGATACTTCCGATGCGCCGCAGGCAATGCAGGACGCCGACGGCGAGCTCACGGGGTATGCGGTTGACGCCGCCCGCGCCCTCGCAAGCCGCATGGGCCTTAAGGTCGCCTTTGTCGATGCGTCCTCGGTAGGTTCCGCGCTCGGCGACAAAAAGGCCGATATCTTTATCGGCGAGATCAGCTCCACAGACGGGGACGTTAGCTCGCTCGGCACCTGCCTGTACGATGCCGCTTCTGTGTTCGGTAAAACCAGCGATGGTGGGTCGCTAAGCGTTTCCACCGATACCCTTAACACGTCTACCCTGGGTGTCCAGATGTCCTCGGCCTCGCAGGAGGCGCTTGCCAAGCAGAGCATTACCGCCAACCAAAAGACCTACTCCAACATCAACGAGTGCTTTGAGGCGCTCGAGTCCGGCGAGGTCGACTATGTGATCTGCGACTCCACGGCCGGCGGCTACCTTGCACGCCTGATGAGCGAGGTCTCCTATGTCGGTGCGCTCGAGGCGCCCTCGACGCTTGGTGTTGCGGGCCTCTCGTCCAATGACGAACTGTGCCGTGCCGTGAGCGATGCCCTCGACGGTATTACGGCCGACGGCACGCTCGAGGCGGTCCACTCTGTCTGGTATGGCACAATGCCCTACGACCTCGCCACTAAGACGGTTTCGGGCGTTAACGTGCAGTCGGGCGACTCTGAGTCCGGTGAGACCATGTCCTCCGGCGATGAATCCTCCGATTCCAACAATGAGACCGCATCCTCCGAGGACAAATCGTCCAGCCAGGAAGGCACCATCACTGACGACGACATTAACAAACTCAGTAGCTAGTTATTGCTAGGGGTGGTGTCTCCTATACGTTGGAAAGGATACCTCTTCACGGTTTCAACACGCACTGCCGGGCTTCCCCAATAGGGGAGCCCGGCTTTTCCATCCCTATAAAACCAGCAGGTCAAAGCCAATTTTTGGGACCAAATATAAAGCCGCCAGCTCCCTCCTATAGCGCACTTTGCTACAGAAAAGTGCGAGACTTCGGTATGCGGTATCAAGCAATCGTTATTCGGGTCTTTAGGAATCCGCGTGATTAAATGCACGGCAATGGGTACATAGCCAGTACAGTAAGTCCCCGAGGCAGATTGGAGCCACGTATGGATATCAAGGTTTCTGGACGCAAGACGACGGTAACCGATGCTCTGCGTGCGCATGTGGATGAGAAGATCGGCGAGGCGCTCAAGGTTTTCGATATCGAGCCCATGACGGTCGACGTTGTACTTCGCTATGAGAAGAACCCCTCGAACCCCAACCCGGCAATCGTCGAGGTCACGGTTCGTGCCCGCGGCTCTGTGATTCGCGTTGCCGAGCACGGTGCAGATATGTACGCCGCCATCGACCTCTCCGCCGATAAGGTCACCCGCCAGCTGCGCAAGTTCAAGACCAAGGTCGTGGACAACCGCCAGGGCGGTGCCAGCGCAGCGGATGTCGCGCCGGTCGAGCGCGTCGAGGATCTGGCCGACCTGCTGCTGCCCGAGGAGGAGGACGACCTGCTCGTCCGCGAGAAGGTCATCGATGTCACCCCGATGACTGAGGAGCAGGCGCTGGTGCAGACCGATCTGCTCGGCCACGACTTCTACGTGTTCGAGAACGCGACGACTGGCCTCATCAATGTGGTGTATCACCGTAAGAATGGTGGATATGGCATCATCAAGCCCCGTATCGAAACGCTTGACGAGTAAAATACGTTAACTTGCATGAGTTAACGGTTGGCGGCCATCCCATGCGGATGGCCGCCTTTTTACGTAAGGAGTCGCTTTGATGGACAAGGCTGCATCTACCGGCCATTCTGACCGCTGCCGCATCGTCGTCGATACCTGCTGCGACTTTAGCCCCGAGGTCGCCGCGAACCTCGATGTCGATATCTTGGGCTTCCCCTTCATTATCGATGGCGAGGAGCGCACGGACGATATCTGGTCGAGCATGAGCCCTAAGGAGTTCTACGACCGCATGCGCGCCGGCGCTCGCGTGTCTACCTCCGCCGTGTCGCTCGGTCGCTATATCGAGTTCTTTACCGAGTGTGCCAAGGAGAGCACGCCCACGGTCTACCTGTGCTTTACCTCGGCGCTGTCGTCGAGCTACAACTCCGCGTGCCAGGCGGCGGACGCCGTGCGTGCCGAGTATCCCGATTTTGAGCTGTACGTGGTCGACAACGCTCTGCCCTGTGCGACTGGCGCGCTCTTGGCGCTCGAGGCCGTGCGCCAGCGTTCGGCGGGACTGACCGCCAAGCAGCTGGTCGATTGGGCAAACGAGGCAAAGACCTACGTCCACGGCTACTTTACGCTCGAGAGCTTCGACGCACTGGCTGCCGGCGGCCGCATTCCGCCCGCGGCGGCGCAGCTCACGGCAAAGCTCGATGTCAAGCCCGAGCTCTCCTACGACCTTGCCGGCTCGCTGTCGCTGATCGGCGTCAACCGCGGCCGCAAGAAGGCGCTCAAGTCCATCCTCAAGTCGTTCCGCGAGAACTACGTGCCCGATCGCACCATGCCCATCGCCATCATGACGGCCGATGCCGAGAAGGACGGTGATTGGCTCGAGGCCGCCATCCGCAAGGAGGAAGGCTGCGCCGACGTTACCATCATCCGTAGTTCCGTCGGTCCCACCATCGGCTCGCACGTGGGCCCCGGCATGGTGGCTTGCGCGTTTTGGGGCAAGAACCGCGCCGAGAAAGCCTCGCTTTCCGACCGCATCGCGCGCCGTGTGCGCGGTGAGTAGACAGGCGCTACGACCACAGACGCCTCACAGCCCAAACGCTGGCACCGAGTATTCAACCTAGTAATAACACCCAACCCAAAAGGAAAGGTTTCATGGCAAACAAGCTCTCTGTCGCATTCATCGGCACCGGAATCATGGGTGCCCCCATCGCCGGCCACATCCTGGATGCCGGCTATCCCGTCACGGTCAACAACCGCACCAAGTCCAAGGCCGCAGCGCTCGTTGAGCGCGGTGCCGTCTGGGCCGATACGCCGGCAGATGCCGCGGCGAACGCCGACGTCGTCTTTACCATGGTGGGTTATCCCTCCGAGGTCGAGGAGCTCTACCTGGCGGGTGACGGTCTGCTCGCGTGCACTAAGCCCGGTGCGGTCCTGATCGACCTCACCACGAGCTCGCCCGAGCTGGCGCGCGACATTGCCGAGGCCGCCCAGGTCTCCGGCCGCATGGCGTTTGACTGCCCCGTCACCGGCGGCGAGTCGGGTGCCATCGCTGGCACGCTCACGGCTATCGTGGGCGCCACCGAGAACGACATCGCGCCGGTCCGCGACATCCTTTCCACCTTTGCGGCAACCATCTGCTGCTTTGATGGCGCCGGCAAGGGCCAGGCTGCCAAGCTCGCCAACCAGGTGTCGCTGGGCGCCTGCATGGTCGGCATGGCAGACGCCATGGCATTTGCCGAGTTGAGCGGCCTTGACCTGGAGAAGACCCGCCAGATGATCCTGGGCGGCACCGGCAAGTCCGGCGCCATGGAGAGCCTGGCTCCCAAGGCGCTCGACGGCGACTACAAGCCCGGCTTTATGGTCGAGCACTTTATCAAGGACCTGCGCTTGGCGCTCGCCTATGCCGACGACCGCGAGCTTGCGCTGCCCGGTGCCGACGTGGCCTTTACGCTCTACGACATGCTCGACGCCATCGGTGGTGCCAAGCTGGGTACCCAGGCCGTCACGGTCCTCTATAAGGAGGAGGCCGACGCCATCGCCGCCGGTCTGGACTGGTCGCAGTATCGTCCCGAGGAGCATGGCGCTCACGAGGACGGCTGCGGTTGCGGCGAGCATGGCGACGATCACGAGTGCGGTTGTGGCCACCACCACGACGAGGGCCACGAGTGCTGCGGCGGCCACGGCCATGATGACGGCCACGAGTGCTGCTGCGGCCACCATCACGGGGAGTAGCGCCCATGAGCTGGACGTTCGTGGTGCTTGCGCTGGTGCTCTTTCTCTTTGCGATCTACATTGGCTTTTTGTGCGGCCAGTGGGCGTGCGAAAAGCGTGTCATCACCAAGCGCGACTACTGGATTGCCAACTTTGCGGGAGCGGCGGCAGTCGTCCTGCTGACCTGGGTGTTCTCACTGTTCCCGCTGGTGCAGTTTGCGCCGATCGGCTGGCTCGGCGGCTTTATCGCCGGCCTTAAGATGAGCTTTGGCGAGTCCGTCGGTCCGTGGCGCAAGCACGACGAGGTCTTTAACGTCAACAAGGCTCATCGCGCCGCCGCCGACGCGGGCGACGCCGAGGAACGCCGCCGTGCGCGTCGCAATGGCGCGGCCGACCGACAGCTCATCTCGGTCACCGATGATAGCAAGGGTGCTGGCAAGCACGCTAAGAAATAGTAAGAAGAGGTAACTATGGCAGAAAACAAAGACGAACAGCTCACCGACGAGGAGCTGGCACAGCTTCAGCTGGCAGAGGAGAACGAGAACGCCGTCGACCGCCTGGTCCAGGAGCTCGGTTGCCCCACGCGCCGCATTCGCCAGTTTGCCGCCCGCGTGCTGCACCTGCTTGCCGAGCGCGACCCGCAGCGCGTCGTGCCCTGCGTGCCTGCGCTGATCGAGGCGCTCGACCGCCCCGAGGCGCAGACCCGCTGGGAGGCTCTCGATGCTCTGGCGGCGCTTGCCACCACCTGCCCCGAGCAGATGGAGGACGCCTTTGAGGGCGCCGAGACCGCGCTGTTCGACGAGATTTCCTCCACGCTTCGCTATGCCGCCTTCCGCCTGCTGTGCGTGTGGGGCGCCACGAGCGTCGAGCGTTCGCGCGAGGCTTGGCCGATCCTGGACGAGGCCATCCAGTGCTATCACGGCGATCTCGAGTATCGCGATATG
>UROJ01000058.1 GCA_900549335.1 uncultured Collinsella sp. | reverse complement strand
CCACGATGGTGCCGTCCTCCTTAACCGTGGGGTTGACGCCCGAGTTGAGGCCGTCGTGCTTTTGGACAAAACGAGCCGTCTGCTGGAACGGAATCGAGAGGATTTCGCGCTTGGAACCAGGCGTGATGTCGTGTGCCGGCATAAAGACCTTGGTGAAGTACATATTAGAGGCAAGGCAGAGTGCAAGCACCGCAAGAACTCCCACCCAGCGGAAACGCGGGGTGGTGCCCGAAGGCGCAGCACCAGCCTGCTTGGCTGCACGACGAGCCGCATGCGCGTCCCATGCGCTAAACGCCGCCGCGATTACGCATGCCGCCAGGGGAAACACCAGGCCGCCATTGCGCAGAAACGTGGAGCCCATGGCGCCCAGAGCGAGCAACAGCCAGTCGTGGCGCACAAAGAGCACGGGGGCTTTCTCGCCCGCACGCTCGACATTGGCATCACGACGGGGCAAGCCACATGCCACGAGCTTGACGGTCTGTACCAGCAGCACCAAGAACGCGTCGGCAAAGAGCACGTCTTTGGTGAGCAACGCCGCGTAGTTAGAGAACATCGGCATAAACGCAAAGAACAGCAGGATCGCACCGCGAACCGGCAGGCTCACGCCCAGTTTGCGCAGCGACGAAATGGAATAGGCCATGCAGGCAGCCGTGATGACAAATTGAGCGCAGGTATAGATGATGAGGCCCGCGTTAGCGCTGTTGAACAGCGAAAGCCCCAGCTGAACGCACGAGCCGATAATGGCCGTGTGCACTACGGGATGATGCCCGTTGAGCAGCACGTTGGGGTTGAGTAGGCGCAGGTAGTCGCTCGTGCCGTTGGGATAGTTAAACCACTGGCGAATCTGCGCGCCCGTATCTCCCATAAAAAGGCCAGGCAGCGAAGCGATGAGCGTGGGCGCCCAGGCGATCATAAGCACCAGGAAGGGCCCGGCAAAGGGATGGACCGAGAGCACGGCGTGAGTCACACGCCATACGCGGCCAAAGTGCGCCTCGGAAAACGGAATGCGCCGAGAGCTCAGCCAATCTAGACACTCAAAGGCAAGGTAGAAGGCAACGACCGCCAAGAGCATCCAGCCCGCGCCGCCAATCCAGGCGCAGATGATGCGGGCTTTGTCGCCAAGGACAATCTCGGCCGAGTCGGTGAGATCGTAGCTGCGGCCGAACACCATGCAGATGGCGAAGAACAGCGACGGCAGAATGATCGATGGACGCCAGGTGTCGCCACGGCCAAAGAACACGTAGCGAAACGGCAAGGTGAGCAGGCAGGCAAGTGCAAGCAGCATGACCGCGTCGGTATGGCCGGCAAACGAGAGGAGCACCTCGTAGCACACGTACAGCATACCCGAGGCTTTGGGGTCAATCGCCAAGACTGCGTTGCTCGACACCGGGGCGGGATCGATGGAAAACGCCGTGGTCGCCAACAGCGCGAGCAAAAATGCGATGAGCGTCTGCTTGGCGGGGTAGCGCTTAAACCAGACGATGCGGGCAGCGTCGCGCGCAGCCGTTGTGGAGAGATCGGAATCCTTCACAGTCCAAAGAGCCTTTCTAGAAACCTGCCAAAAAGGGACAGGTTTATTTTGGCAGGTTTTATCTGGGGAAACGTTACTGTTCTGTCATCGTTGCCCAGCGAACCACCACAAAGGTGCCTGCCCCCTTTGTGGTGGTTAGGCGTCGAGGTAGATGCGCTGGGGACGGTTGTGGCGGAGGGCAAAGATGACGAGCGCCAGGCCCGCAATCACGAGTGGCAGACTCAACAGCTGACCCATGGTGATGACGCCGCCCAGCAGATAGCCCAGCTGGGCATCGGGCACGCGCACAAACTCAATGAGGAAGCGGACGATGCCGTAACCCATCACAAACACGCCCATAAACGTGCCTTGGGGCAGTAGCGGCTTTTTGCGGCTGAGCACCTGCAGAATGCAAAAGAGCACGATGCCCTCAAGAAATGCCTCGTAGAGCTGGGAGGGGTGACGCGGCATATCCCCCGCGGTGCCACCGAAGACCACACCCCAGGGCAGATCGGTCGGCTTACCCCACAGCTCACCATTGACAAAGTTGGCACAACGGCCCAGGCACAAGGCCAGCGGCGCGCCTATGACGGCAAGATCTGCCAAAGTCCAGGCATCGAGCTTATACATGCGGCACACGATGATGCCGCCGATAATGCCGCCCACCAAGCCGCCATGGAAGCTCATGCCGCCCTCGTTGGTGGCAAAGATCTCGAGCGGGTGCGCCCAGTAGTAGCCATCACCATAAAAGACGACGTAGAACAGGCGCGCACCGATAATGAGGCCAAAGACCACGCCGACCACGACACTCGTCAGGTCGTCAATCGTGATGTTAAAGCCCCAGCGACGCTGTGTGCGGTACATGACGACCGCCGTGAGCAGAGCGCCGACCACGTAGGCCAGGCCGTACCAGTAGATGGTGATGGGGCCCGCCGAGATCGCGACGGGATCAAGCATATGGTAGAAGTCGTTGAGCATGTCGACCCTCCTACTCCCTACATACAAATGCGGCCGCGGGCCTTGCGCTCGCAGCCGCATATTTCGGCGTAACGTCTATGCGGAGTATGCCGTCCGCAGCTTTCGCATCTTAGAACGGCGCGTACTCGTCGTACAGGTCCTCGGCCTCGCCGGAGGCATTAACCTGCTCGACACGGGTAACGCCGGGCACATGCTCCTTCAGGATGCGCTCAATACCCATGGACAGGGTCAGCGAGCTCATGGGGCAGCCGGCGCAAGCGCCCTGCAGCTCCAGTTTGACGACGCCCTCGTCGTCAACGCCCACATACTCCATATCGCCGCCGTCGGCCTGCAGGTTGGGGCGAATCTCCTCAAGAACCTTCTTAAGCAGCTCTTCGTTAACAGCCACAGGGGCTCCTTTCTCACAATAACGCGGGCACGCCCGCGGACAGGGGCTATGTTACTACAGCCATGTACCCGCTTAGGCGCCAGCCATGCGTGCGGACACGACTTTCACGAGCGGTCAATTTGGGACGGGTCTCTTTTGGCTGTTTTGCCGCCAGCTGGCGTTGCCACGCGCTACTGCTGAGCCTGCCCCTCGGTGCCGATGTGAACATCGACGATAACCTGGCGGTAGCTGATGCCACAGGAGTCGAGGATGCGGCGGCTGATGCGTCCATCATCGGTGTCGGCGTACTTGTTGTCCAGGTAGACAACCTCGCCCACACCAACCTGCGCCAAAATCTTGGCGCAGTCGTGGCACGGGAACAGCGTAACGTAGACCGTGGAACCCTCGAGGTCCTTGAGCGAACCACGGTAGTTGAGCACGGCGTTTGCCTCGGCATGGACCACGTAGTTGTGCTTGTCCTGCAACGGGTCGTCGCTCGTACCCCACGGGAAAAAGTCGTCGTTGAGCGCCGAGGGCGTACCGTTGTAGCCCACCGAAAGGATGCGGTGGTTGGTGCTGGCGATGCACGCACCCACCTGCGTATTGGGGTCCTTGCTGCGGCGCTGCGCGGCGATGGCCACGCTCATAAAGAACTCGTCCCAGCTGATGACGTCCAGGCGCTTGCCTGACGAAGTTTGATGAAGATCGTCCGACATGGCAGACACCTCCGTAATCGCAATAGTTTGACCTATTGTAGCAGGTGAAAGGTGGAGGCGTTTGTCCCACCGGCGCCCTCACTTTTACACGCGGCGGGGCTTTTGGTTGATGCGGTACAGCTCGGCGAGACCCCGCAGCGTCAGTGCGTCGTCTACCGTCAGGCTGTGGCCGACCAACGCCGCGAGCGCCTCGGCATCGTCGCCGGTAATGACGATGGGCACGCCATCCTCCCCCGCCGCCTTGGTCGAGCGCATCTCGGCAAGCACCATGTCGAGCATGCCGTCGATGCGGGCTACCTCGCCCAGAACCACGCCCGAGCGCATGGCCTCGCGCGTGTTGCGGCCGATGACGTGCGTTGGCGCCGAAGGCTCAACCTGCGGCAGGCGCGCCGCAGCAGCCGAAAGCGAGCGGGCGCCAAGCGCCAAACCCGGCGCGATGACGCCGCCCACAAAGGTACCGCGCGCGTCGATGACCTCGATATTGGTCGTGGTACCCAAGTCGATCACGATACAGGGAGAGCCGTAGACGGCGCGTGCCGCCACGGCATCGGCGATGCGGTCGGGGCCGATCTCGGCCGGATCGTCGTAGTGCACGGGCATGCCGGTCTTGAGGCCCGGCCCCACGGTGAGCACGCGCCCCGTACAAGTGCGGGAAAGCGCCGTCTTCCACGGGCGCTCGAGCGCCGGCACCACGCAACTCAGCACTGCGGCTGCGGGCACAAGCGCACCCGGCATGCCCGCATCGGCCGCCAGTGCGGCCATGACCTGCACGAGACGCATGCGCGCCTCGTCTGCTGTGATGCTCGACGGCGTGGTGATCTCGCACGTCGCAAGCGGACATTCCTGCGCCGCGGCCGAATCCTCTGCAAACAGGCCAAAGCGAATGAACGTGTTGCCCACGTCGACCGTCAATATATATGCGCACCCATTAAGCATCGTCGGCGCTCCTTTCGTCTGCCCAGCAGTATATCGCCTACCTAAACCAGTCATCCCAAAATGACTACCTTGCCGCTATACTGGTGCGCGGTCGTTTGCGAGCTCACGCGGCGGCCCTTGGTAACCCGACTTCCCGCGCCGTATCCGTAGCGGCGCTCCCGGGGGAGCGGATATACGCAAAGGAGTTTTATATGAGCAATCCCTTGAACCGCGCTTCGATGCGCGGGCAACTCACGCTGCGCGGCGTCGTCATCGGCGTCCTTGGCTGCGTGATCATCACGGCAAGCTCGGCCTACACCGCCCTCAAGATGGGCGCACTCCCCTGGCCGATCGTCTTCGCTGCCGTCATCTCGCTGTTCTTCCTTAAGCTCATGGGCAACGCCAGCCTCAACGAGGCCAACGTCACCCACACCATCATGTCCGCAGGCGCCATGGTCGCCGGCGGCCTGGCGTTTACCATCCCGGGCGCCTGGATGCTGGGTTATGCCGACCAGATCAGCTGGCTCGACATGTTTATCGTGGCGCTCGCCGGCACCATCCTGGGCCTGCTGGCCACCGCGCTCATCCACCGTCACTTTATCGTAGACGCCGCGCTTGAGTTCCCCACCGGCAACGCCGCAGCTCAGACCTTGCGCGCGACCGAGGCTGGCGGCAAAACCGGCAAGCAGCTCTTTGGTTCCATGGCCATCGCCGGCATCTATAGCGTGCTGCGCGACGCCCTGGGCGTGGTGCCCAGCATGCTGTGCACACTCAACATCCCCGGCGTGACCTTTGGCATCTACAACTCGCCCATGCTGCTCTCCGTCGGCTTCCTCGTGGGCTTCGCCCCCGTCGCCTTCTGGTTTGCCGGCGCGCTGCTGGGCAATTTTGGCATCATTGTAGGCGGCACCGCTGCCGGTCTGTTCGACGTTGTGACCGCACAGGGCATTGTTAAGTCCCTGGGTATGGGCCTCATGATGGGCTTTGGCGTCGCCGTCGTCCTCAAGGACATCCTGCCGCAGGTCGCCGACATCGTCCGCGGTCTTGCCGCCGACAGCTCCACCGACACCGACGAGCAGTCGCTCATCTCGGGCTCCCTTAAGCTCGACGCCGGCATCATCGGCCTGGGCGCTGCCGCCATCGCCGTGATCATCGCCATCGTGCTCGACCTTGGCCCCGTTCCGGCCGTCATCGTGACGCTGTTCACCTTTGTCACCACCATCATGAGCGCACAGAGCTGCGGCCAGACGGGCATCGACCCCATGGAGATCTTTGGCCTCATCGTTATGCTCATCGTGGCTGCCTTTGCACAGATCGCTCAGGTCAAGCTGTTCTTTATCGCCGGCATCGTAGCCGTGGCGTGCGGCCTTGCGGGCGACGTCATGAACGACTTTAAGGCCGGCGCCGTGCTGGGCACCAACCCGCGTGCGCAGTGGATCGGCCAAGCCATCGGCGGCATCGTGGGCGCCCTGGTCGCCGCAGCCGTCATGGTCGCGCTCGTCACCGCCTATGGCCCGGACGCCTTTGGCCCCGACAAGAGCTTTGTTGCCGCGCAGGCAAGCGTTGTCGCCACCATGGTCTCGGGCATCCCGAGCGTGCCGTGGTTCGTTGGCGGCTTTATCGCCGGCATCGTCATGTACTGGCTCGGCATTCCGGCCATGATGATCGGCCTGGGCGTGTACCTGCCGTTCTACATGTCACTCACGGCATTCCTGGGCTCCTGCGTCAAGCTCGCCTACGACAAGTGGTCCGCCCACCGCGACGCCACCGCTGGTCTTTCTGACGAGGAGAGGGCTGCCAAGGACGCCGCCTTCCAGGAACAGGGCCTGGTTGTCGCCAGCGGCCTGCTCGGTGGCGAGTCCATCGTCGGCGTTATCCTGGCGTTTGTCTCCGTGGGCTTAAGCCTGCTGGGCTAAGTCGAGCAGCTGCTCGACAGCAACCATATTGCCTACGGCTTGCCCGGCCGGTAGCTTTCACGGCTGCTGACCGGGCTTTTTGATATCGAATCAAAGAAAGGCCGGCGCGCTGCGTTTAACAGCGCGCCGGCCTTATCGGTTAAGCTATCGAAGCGTTCCTGCTATGAACCGAAGTTCGTTGCAGAATCTACGCTCGAAACGCTACATCTGCTTGCGACGACGATCGCTCAGCGTCACACCAGCGGCCACGAGGGTGATACCGCCGATAACGAAGACCTCGCCCGCAAGCGCGGAGTCATCACCGGTCTGGGCGAGCGCAGCGTTCGCAGCCTTCTTCTTGGCGACAGGGGCCTTTGCAGCGGCCTGCGCAACTTGAGGCTTGGCCTGCGGCTCGGCCTTGGGATGATACTTGTCGTACTCGGCCTGCGCGGCAGCCAGGGCATCCTTGGCATCGCCAAGCTCGGCAAGCGCGGCGGCATAGGCGTCGTTGGCATCGGACAGTTTGGCATCGGCATCGCTCAGAGCAGCCTTGAGACCAGCAGCGGCATCGACGGCGGTCTTATAGCGAGCGTAGGCAGCGTTCAGCTTGACCAGCTTCTCGTTGCCCGTCGTGCCCGCGGCAAGGGATGCCTTGTGGTCGACAGCCTCAAGATCGGCCTTGAGTGCCTCATCGCTGGCAAGCTCGGCCTTGGCCTTGACGATCTCGAAGTTCGCATCGACGACGGCTTCGTTGGCGGCCTCGAGCTGCTTCTGGGCATCGGCGACGCCGGCGACGGCGGCGTCATAGGCGGCCTTGGCGTCGTCGACCGCCTTCTGGGCGCCGGCGAAGCGCTCGAAGGCCTTGTTTGCGCCGGCCAGCTCGCCCTCGGCGGCCTTGGCCTTCGCCTGTGCGTCGGACAGAGCCTGCGTCTTGGCGGCAACTGCCTGCTTGGCGTCCGAAAGAGTGGTCGCGGCCTGGACATCTGCGGCCCGGGCCTTGTCTACACCAGCCTGGGCAGTGTCGTCGGCCTTCTTGGCATCGTTAAGCGTGCCCTGCTTGTTCGCAAGATCCGTCTTGGCGGCATCGCACTTGGCGGTAAGGTCCTTGACCGAAGCCGTGGCGTTGTCATACGCCTCATTGGCCTGATCGGACTTTGCCTTGGCGGCATCGCGGGCGCTGCGAGCCTTCGCCTTGTGAGCAGCGGCATCGGCTGCCTTCGTCTTGCTGTCAGCAAGCGTGGCGTTTGCCTTATCGAGAGCTGCCTGGGCAGTAGCGGCCTCGCTCTTGGCGGCGTCGAGCTTGGTCTTGGGCGTCTTGACGTCGATACCCTTGAGTTTTGCTTCGGCGGCGTCATATGCCGTCTTTGCGGCGGCGGTTCCGGACTTAGCCTTCTCGTACTCGCCCTTGGCGGTGTTCATGTTCGTGTCGGCCGCGGTATAGGCGTCTTGCGCGTCTTTCTGATTATTGAGAGCGGTGAGATATGCCGTATCAGCCGTTCCCATCGCCTTCTGCGCATCTGCCAGCTTGTTCTGAAGCTGCTTCAGCTGCTCCTTCTGCTCCTGCGTGCCGCCTGCATTGTAGGCGGATTCGATGTAGTCGTTGACGAGCTTCTTGAACTCGGAGACAGTGAAATCCTTCTGCCCCGTGCTCCCGCTATAGTCGAAAACGGTTACCTCGGAATCGGTATTCTTACCGCTACCGGTCGCGATGCCGATAGCCTTCGCGCCGGCATCGATGATGTTGAGATAGTGCCCGCACTCATCGTAGATTTTGTCGTCCTTGTTGTAGTGCTGGTAGATATAGTAGGAATCATATCGATGGCTTTCAAGTGCGTCGCCATATTGCTCGACGTACTTATCGAATGCCTTTTTCTCCTGGGTGTAGAGACCGGTATATGGCCAGCCAAGCGTATCCTCGGTCTCGCCTCCGGTGTATGCTCCGCCGCCGCCTGCAAGGTTCTCACCTTGATCGAAATAGCAGTTCGAGTGATCCCAAATATTCGATGAATATGAGGCGTTGAGTGCAGCTGCTGCGGTCATGCGGAGGCTGACGCTAAGCTCCGACTGGCCGTTCGCCTTGCGGAGGTTGTTCTGGGTATCGAGGTAGGTCAGGGCGTTGCGCATCTGCTCCAAGGAGAGCGGATTGGTGTCTCGAGACATGTCCTGATCGACGTAATTATCATACCAGTCCTGTTTATCTGTCGTCCCCATGAGCATCGACGCGGCAGTGCTTGCATTCGACTTCTGCGTGGCTGTGAACTGGCTGCCGCCAATGATGTAGTTCAAGAAGCCGAACATACCCTGGTTGATGACATTCTGGTCTACGGTCATGTTCGACTTGAGGTCTGCAATCTGCTGCTCAAGAGCCTCAACCTGGGCATTAGCAGCGTCATAAGCCTTTTCCGCGGCGTTCGAAGCGGCGCAGGTTGCCTCCCACTCGCTACGCTTCTGCTTGCGAACTTCGACAAGCTTATCGTACGCGGTCTTCTTGTCGGCCTCGGTCTGCTGGGCCTGCTCGTATGCCGTCTTCGCGGCGTCACGCTTACTGGCCGCGTCCTTGTACTCCTTGTTTGCCGCATCGTATGCAGAC
>UROJ01000057.1 GCA_900549335.1 uncultured Collinsella sp. | reverse complement strand
AGATGGGCAAAATCGAAGACCGCAAGCTAACACTGGAACATGCTCCTTTTAACCTCAAAGAGCTCTGTGACGATGCGCTGGTGCTGTGCAAGCTCCGCGCGTCCGGTAACGGCATCACAATGCAGGACAATAGCCTGCCGTACGCTACGGGGCCATACATGATCGGCAGTCCCACCCATATCCGACGGATCATAATCAACTTGCTAGGCAACAGCATTAAGTACAACAAGCGCGGCGGCTCCGTCACCTTTAGCTCACAGACCAAGCCACTCGATGATGGGCGCGCGCTCTTTTGCTTTAGCGTTTCGGATACCGGCATTGGCATGGCTCCCGATTTTTTAAAGCATATCTATGAGCCGTTTGCCCAGGAAGGTGACGATGCGCGCAGCAAGTTCCAGGGAACCGGCATGGGCATGCCAATCGTCAAGTCACTTATTGACCTGATGGGCGGCACGATTGAGATTTCGAGTGAGGTTGGCGCGGGGAGTACGTTCAACGTCCAGATTCCGCTCGATATCGACAAGAACCCTCAGGCAAGGGAACGTGCGGACGGCCAGGCAAACAGCTGCTCGCTTGCCGGCATGAACGTCCTCTTGGCAGAAGATAACGAGCTCAATGCCGAGATTGCCCAGGCTCTGCTCTAAAGCGAGGGCATCGTCGTAACTCGCACCGCCGACGGCAACGAAACGGTCGACCTATACGTTGGCCGTCCCGCGGGTAGCTTCGATGCGATTCTAATGGACATCATGATGCCGGGCATGGACGGCTACGAGGCAACCCGCGCGATTCGTCTGAGCGAGAAGGCCGATGCGGCCGATATCCCCATCATCGCGCTCACCGCCAACGCCTTTGCCGAGGATGCCCAGGCGACACACGATGCCGGCATGAACGCTCACCTGCCCAAGCCGCTCGACTTTAACAAGCTCAAAAACATGCTCGCCCGCATCAAGAAATACGGATCCGTTTCGCTATAGTTTGTGCTCAACCACCATGCACGGCCAGAAAGGAAACCAACGATGTTTAGGCCCTTACGTCGAAAGAAACGCGCCATCACCGACGAGGAAGCGCGCGAGTTGCTCGCCACCTGCAAGCGCGGCGTCTTTGCCGTCAACGGCGACGATGGCTACCCGTACGCCATTCCCGTCAACTACTTCTTCGACGCCGAGCACGACAAGATTTATTTCCATGGCGCCAAGGCTGGCCACAAGGTCGACGCACTCAAGCGCGATGACAAGATCTGCTTTACCGTTTACGGCAACGAGTGGTACAAGGACGGCGACTGGGCTCCCTACGTTATGAGTACCGTTGTCTTTGGTCGTTGTCGCCTGGTAGATGAAGCGCCCGCGTTTATCGAGGACAAAGTCCGCCAGCTCGCGCTTAAGTACTACCCTTCCGCCGAAGAAGTCGAGGAGGAAATCGCCAAAGACATCAAGGGCGTCCAACTCTACGAGATTACGATTGAGCATCTCTGCGGTAAGCAGATTCACGAAAAGTAAGCCCCTCAGCAAACCTCATCAATAGCAATATGGCCCGGTTCCAACCCACCTTGGAACCGGGCCATATGCTTATGAAGCGTCGGCGGCTATGTGCGCAAGCGCCTCAACGAGCTCCTGCGAACTCACTGGTTTACTCAGGTGCGCGTTCATGCCCGCCTCACGCGAAAGCCTGCGATCGTCGGCAAAGGCGTTGGCGCTCACGGCGATAATCGGCGTGGTCGCGGCATCATCGCGATCGAGTGCTCGAATCCGACGCGTGGCCTCAAGGCCATCGATGCCCGGCATCATGATGTCCATCAACGCCACGTCGTACTCGTGCGGCGCGCTCGCGGCAAACATCTCGACGGCAGACTCACCATCCTTGGCATGCGTCACGACGGCACCGGCACGGGCGAGCTTAAACTGTGCAATCTCGGCATTCAGGTCGTTATCCTCTACGAGCAAAACGCGCAAGTCCTGGAGCGCATCGCCGTCGCCCGCGTTCACGCGCACAGCCTGAGGAATCTCGGAGCGCGCGCACTTCTCAAACGGCAGACGGATGGTAAACGTAGTCCCCTGCCCCAAGATGCTCGTAAAGCTCATGGTTCCGCCCATAAGCTCGACCAACTGTTTAGCAATAGGCGCACCCAGGCCAGTTCCCGATGAAGCGCCTTCCACCTGCTGCTCCTCGCGACAAAACGGCTCATAGAGGTGCTGCTGGAACTCCTCGCTCATGCCAATACCGTTATCGGCAATCGTGTATTCATAGACAGGAACGCCATCCACCGGCTCCACCTCACGGCACGTCAGGCGAACATAACCGCCCCGACGGTTGTACTTGACGGCATTGCCGGCAATATTGAGCAACAAGCGCTTGAGGTGCGTCACGCTCACCCGCGCATAGGGATGATTAAGCGTCTGCTGGTCGCAGATAATTGTCACCAGGCGCTCCTCGGCCTGGCGCTCCAGAATATCGCGCACCTCGTGGTTGAGGGTCACCAAATTTGAGGGAACAAGCTCCAGGTCGACCTGACCGCTCTCCAGGCGACTCATATCCAGGGCCTCATTCGCAAGGTCGAGCAGCAGTCCCGATGCCGTCCAGATCTTTGAGCGGCACTCAGTCTGCTTTTGCAGATTGTCCGCATTGGCATCGCCGACCTCAACCATGCCGCGAATGCCGTTGATGGGCGTGCGCAGATCGTGGCTCATGCGACGCAGGAACTCCGTCTTTGCCGAGTTGGCAGACGAGGCCTCACGCGCCGCCTTTGCCAGCTTGTCGCCATAGTCGCGCTCCTGCTGCAGCAAGTCCGTCAAACGTCGACGATCAGCGCGGCGACGCACCATCACAACAGTGGCTACAACACCGCTGTAGAGCACCAGCACGCCGGCAGCGACAGCCGCGACGACCTCAAAGTAGCGCTGCGCCGAGGCATAGGTGTACACGTAGAATTTTTGCGCTTTGCCGTATGTGCCCAAATACCACTCGCCGTTGACGTTGACCAGTCGGACTTTGCCGGGCAGGCATCGATCCTTAATTTCGTCGACAATGATGGCGTCCGTCGCGGGCAGGTCGAACACGCCCAATACGGTGGGTTCGACGGCATTGGTCGCAACGACCTTGCCATCGTTTTCGATCACGATATTGCCGCTATCGATGGTTTCATAGCCATCAAGCAGGCTCTGCAGTTTGAGTGTATTGCTTGCAACTGCCTTCGCGCTCTGATGCCTTACCGCGATAACGATGCCCTCGCCATCCTGCCGGGTTACGCAGCCAATGTCTGCGACCGAATCATCCGCAAGCGTAATGCGGGCGGTATAGGACTTAAGCGGATGGGTTGCCACCTCCAGCACGGGCGTCTCTTTGAGATACGTAGCAAGCGACTCGTAGCCCACGTCATCCGTCGAGGACTCGGACACCAAATTGCCCGATGCGTCCGTCACGATCAGTGCGCTCACGTTGAACTGGTCAGCATATTGCTCCAGCGCGGCGTTATCCACCGAGCCGTCGCGCTTTATATCGCGCGCTACCTCTCCGGCAATCTCCATCACACGAATCAGGTTTTTGGTCGCATAGGCGCTGTTAAACGCATCGTAGGAAAGGCTCTGGGTCGCCACGTAATCGACAACGTCGGCAAAGCGCTGCTCGGCCTGGGCCGTGGTGTAGCCGTAGCTCATCATGCCGGCGACAACCGAGAGCGCTATACCCACCAAGGCGGCAAGGAGCCATACCCGAGTCGAATGATTGCCGCGCTCCTCTACGGCGTGGTCGGGTGCATCGATCACGACAGGCCCTCCATATTCAAAAATGGTGAGGGGTCATCAAAGTACTTTGACACCAGGCGTTCCATGGTGCCATCGGCAAGCATTTCTTGGTAGGCATGGGTGAGTTTAACGTCGATACCGCGCATGTCGTTGAGATCGAAAGCGGTGCCCAAACCAACCTCCAGCAGCGGCTCGTTCAGAATGCGATACGTCACGCCATAGTCTTTTTCATAGGTGAGCAGCGAGGACTCATGTGCGGCGATAGCGTCGACCAGGCCCTCGACGAGCGCCGGGTTCAGGCACGAGCGATCCGAGAAGCTGTAGAGCTCCTTTATCTGCGGAACCTTTTCATTTGTATGATTGAGCAAAATGCCCTCGGGCTTGGTGGTGGACTGCACCCCCACGACCCTGCCCTCAAGATCGGCGAGCGTGTAGATGTCGCTTTCGGGATTGACCGCGACCACCTGGCGGCTCGCAAGGTACGGACCGGCCCAGCGATACTCGCTTTCGCGACCCGTCATACTAAAGCTACCCATGACACAATCGAGCTCGCCGCTTGCCAGCAGCTCTTTCTTCTTTTCCCAGTCGATCAGCTGGTATTTTGGCTTGTAACCAATGCGGGCCAAAGCCTCGGTCAATATCTCGACATCCAGGCCAACGATATCGCCGTACTCGTCGGTATACACAAACGGTGGGTAGAGGTCGCTGCCGACGTTGAGCGTCTTAAGGTCGTCGTCTTTGACTTGCAAGGCGTCCAGTTCTTCTAATGCAGACGTCGAGGCTCCGTCATTCGACCCGGAACAGCCGGCTATCGCTACGACAAAGGCACACGCTACCGCAAGCGCAACAAACAACGATATGGCAACCGAGCGGCGAGGTCTTTTCATCGAGCTCCAGACGATCCTGCTTACAGACTGAAATGGTTAAAAATAATAGCAAATGAAACCACTCGAGCGCCCAATGGTTACAGACGCCTTACCCTGCGGGACCTTCTAGCCGACTTGGCAGAAGGCCCCGCATGCAGCGCACACTTACCGTGCATTAAAAACGTAGCGGTCCAGGCGGTCGCACGCTTCCCTCACGCGCGAAAGCGGCAGCGCCAGATTCACGCGAACGTGGCAGGGCCCGTGGAACGGACGGCCATCCTGATACCCCACGCCCACGCGCGCCCCCTCGTCAAGCAGCCACTGAATATCGCGGCCATGTTCGCGACACCACTCGGTGCAGTCCAGAAACACCATGTAGGTGCCCTGCGGACGCGAATAGCCCACACCCTCAAAATGCTCGTCCACGTAATTGCAGAAGTACTCGATATTGCCGGCAAGCACCTGGTTGAGCTCGTCCACCCACTCGTAGCCTTGCGGCTGGTAGGCGCCGATAAGCGCATGCATGGAGAGGACGTTCATCTCGTTGTAGTGAGTCTTGTTGGACACGGCGCACACGCGGTCGCGCAGCGTCTCGTTATAGATGATGTGGTAGCTGCCGACCAGGCCCGCCAGGTTAAACGTCTTGCTGGGCGCGTAGAGGGCAACCGTGCGCATGCGGGCATCTTCGCTCACCGACTGCGTCGGGATATGCTTGTGACCAGGCAGGATGATATCGGACCAAATCTCATCCGAAATCACCACACAATCGTGCTGGCGATAGATGTCCATGGCGCGCTCGATCTCGTCGCGCTCCCATACGCGGCCGCAGGGATTGTGCGGCGAGCAGAACACCGCGGCATGGATGTGGTTTTGGGCGAGCTTGCGCTCCATGTCCTCAAAGTCCATACGCCACACACCCCGATCGTCGAGCTTAAGCGGGCTGTGGACAATGCGATAGCCCGCGGCTTCGATGGACTTGGTAAAGCCGATGTAGGTAGGGCTGTGAACCAGCACCGCATCGCCCGGCTGGACATACGCGCGCAGCGTGGACACGACGCCGCCCAGCACGCCGTTTTCGTAGCCGATATGCTCGGGGAGCAGGCCTTCGACGCCATTACGGCGGCTCTGCCATTCGACGATGCGGTCGAAGTACTCGTCACGCGGATTGAAATAGCCAAACATGGGATGCTGGGCGCGCCGAATGATGTGTTCCTGAACCGTGGGCACCGTGGCAAAATTCATATCCGCCACCCACATGGGGATGCGGTCGAAGCCCTCGTCGGGTGCGTTCGGAGCCATGTCGGGAATTTCTCCCCAGGAGTCAACGGCGATGGCGTCCATGCCGTGGCGGTCGATAAGCGAAGTAAAGTCGTATTTCATGCTGAGCTCCCATGCAAAGCGAATTGTTTTGGTAGGCGTTATTGTCCACCAGCATGAGCGGTTTTGACATGGGGTTTGGCGTTGAATTTGGCGGGTGCAGACGAATGGCCGGTTAGTCTTGCGCGTCGTTGACGGCGACCACCGTCAGCCTGGTTCCGTCAACGGTAAAAGACACGTCGAGTCCGGCGTATGCCAAGTGATAAACACGGTTTGGCTCGTGCTTGCTACCCGCGCGGCGCGGATCTTGGCGAAGGACCTCGACCAGGCCGGGGAGCTTTGCGGGCGGGACCATGTCCTGCAGCGTTTGCGGGAGCTCGACATCGAGCTTTTGCCACGGCGCATCCTCAATCCAGCCACCAGTCGCATCCGGGTGACAGTCTGCAAACGGAATGTAGGGCTTAATGTCGTAGATGGGCGTGCCGTCGCGCAGATCGGCCCCCAGCACATGGATGATGGGGCCATCGTTGGTAAGCTCGACGCGGTCGAGCTTGACGCAGGTGAGCCCGATGGGATTAGGGCGAAACGGACTGCGCGTAGCAAAGACGCCCACACGCTCGGCTCCGCCCAGACGCGGCGGACGCACGGTTTTCGACCACTTGGCATTAGTTCCGGACCTGTCCTGCGACTTGGCATCGGCAGCTATGTCCTTAGCCGTGCCGCCGGGCGTGCCGTTTTCAAAACGCCACAGCAGCCATAGGTGAGAGAAGGAGTCCAGGCCCTCAACCGCTGCATTGGAGGCAAATTCCGGCTCAAAAACGATACGTCCCTGCAGATGGGGCGCCAAAAAGCTGTTGCGCGGGATGCCGAACTTCTGCGGCAGGTCGGTATGTATGTGTGCAATAGGTTCCATGCCGGTCATTGTACGGCATGGGGGCGTGGGGTGTTGCGCGCAATTCTTCGCCGCGGTCCCCGTCGTGCAACCAACGGTTGCTTGGAAGGGTGCCGGCTGCCGCGTATGCTTAAGCCATCAACCAGCAGAAAGGAGCCGTTATGGCCTTCGCAGAAAAGCTCATTGCTGTCCGTCGCGCCCATCACCTTACCCAAGAGCAGCTCGCCGCCAAGCTCTTCGTCACACGCCAAGCCGTCAGCCGTTGGGAGCGCGGCGAAGTCACCCCTGGCATCGACATGATGAAGCTCATCGCCGCCGTGACCGGCGAGCCTCTGTCTCATCTGCTCGAAATGCCCGAGCACTATTGCCAGAGCTGCGGCATGATACTCACGCCCGACGACTGCGGCACCGATGCTCACGGCGCAACGACCGACCATTACTGCAAGTGGTGCTACGACTGCGGCAAGTACACCTACGAGACCACGATGGAGGCCATGATTGAGGATTGCGCCCCGCGCCTGGCACAAAACACCGGTATGTCGCTCGACGAAGCCGTCTCGCTCATGGGCGCCGTGCTGCCGCAATTGGAGCGCTGGCGCACCGTGCAGGAAAACGAGGAGCGCTACGGTGCCGAGGCGCGGGCGCGCTATGGCGATGAGGCTATCGATGCAGCAAACGAAACGTTACTGGACATGGATCCTCAGACATGGAACGACATGAAGGAACTTGAACGCGCTGTTCTGGGCCAGCTCTCGATTGCCATGGGCGATGGCGAACCGGAAGGCAGCGAGGCGCGCAAGCTTGTCGCAATGCACCGTCGATGGATTGGCCTTAACTGGGGGCACGAACCCCAGGACGAAGCATACCTGGGCCTCGCCCACGGCTATCTTGCCGATCAGCGCTTTATCGACTACTACGACAAGCCCTGCGGCACCGGCGCCACGGCATTTCTGGTTCAGGCGATCGAGTCGTCGTCGGCTCACGCATAGACCGCGGCGGCTTTGGGTATTTCAATCGAAACCTCAACCGATTGGAGACCTATGGCTACTGATCACGAGCTCGCGCTGTACGTTATGACCGGCTGCCCGTATTGCATAAAAGTCAAGCGATTCCTTGCCGATAACGGTGTGACCATCCCCGAGCGCAATATCTCGACCGATACCGAGGCCGAGCAGACGCTCATCGCCGTCGGCGGAAAACGCCAGGTTCCCTGCTTGTTCATCGACGGCAAGCCGCTCTACGAGTCGAGCGACATCATCGCGTGGGTGCAGGAAAACCTGCTCTAGTACGCGCATCCCGTCCGTCCCATAGTCATTGGGGACGCACTTAAATGACTAGTCGTTAAAGAACGCCCCCAACGACTAGTGAGAATCAGTTCCTCAAGTTTATCGAACATGCGTTTGATATTTATGTTATACTCGCATCGAGGTATGAGACTGGTCGAGAGCTCCCGCGGAGGTCCCCAATGACACGCTGGAGCGGGTTCGGTAAGTAAGATCGGTGGTTACTGCACTCGCCCACCTCAGACAGGCTGCGCTCCTGTTCGCCGTCGCCATCAAAGAACGGCACTCACAACCAAACGTTTCCGTTATCCGTGAGTCACACAGGAGTGCATCGCTATGGCTAAAAAGATTCCAACCCTTTCACCCGACATTATTTCAAACACCTGCTCAGATATCAGCAGGATTGTCGAGGCCAAACACCTCGGCCAGAAAGATATCAACCATGAGACCTCTTCGGAAGGGGCTCTGCTCATCGGGCGCCGTCTCGAGCAAGAGATTGCCGGATACCCCATCTCCAATCTCAATGGCTTACTCTCGCCCATCGCTTGCCACCTTAAGCAGCACTTTAGCCCAAGCCTGGGCCCGACTTATCTCAAGCGTTGCATAAAGCTCGCACGAATTGTTCCGGAAGACATGGGTTTTCGACCGGAGCTTGATCTAGAACACTATCAGTCGCTCGCTCACGTCGCCGACAAAGATCTGCGCTTAGATCTGATGAACGTTGCCGCGGATAACCATTGGAGCGCGTTGCGCATCGATCGTCATGCCCGCTATCGAAGTCCGCAGGACACTTTGGATGCTTGGGAGCGCCGTGTGCTTGAATCAAATCAAGAAGTACGGCGCTTCGCCCGCGCCTACACAGATGCCTGCGGAATCATTTCACTCGATGAACTTATTGAGCTCTA
>UROJ01000056.1 GCA_900549335.1 uncultured Collinsella sp. | reverse complement strand
TCCAGTCAATTGCACCTTCGGGATCGTTGGTAAGGTCGATATACTGCTTGCCCCTTGTGGTGAGCAGTTTAATTCCAAGGCGATCGGTATCGGCCTTCATAGCGTCATAGTACATGCGTGCCTGGGGCGCCAGAACAATCACGTTGTACTGATCCATCGTCTCATAGTGGCTTCCGTACGCACCGGACTGAGAAACCAGATCAATGCCCTTAGCAGCGGCACCTTCGCGAAGAGCATTTGCCAAGAGAGTTGAAGTGCCGGCACCCTGGCAAAGCACAAGCACACGGATCTGCTCCGCCTTACTCTTTACCGCCTCCAGAGCTTTTGCGGCATTTTCTTGTGCGACAATAGCATCTGCATCCGAGGTTCCTGCAGCCTCCTTTGCAGACTCTTCCAAACAAAGCTGATGGTCGTATGCCTTACAGAACGGATAGTAAATTACAAAGTCAACGACCAACAGCACTGCCATCAATACGAGAGAACGTAGATCAAGACCCGTGGTGAGAAATGCACCGATTGGGCCGGGAAGCGCCCACGGCATGGTATACATGGGGGCGTTCATTCCAATTACGTCAATGAAAAACTTACCGATTATGGCATTAACCATAGGAGCCGCTAGGAAGGGCACGAACATATAGGGATTGAGAACGATCGGCATACCGAAGAGAACGGGCTCGTTAACTCCAAAAATCACCGGGATAATCGATGCCTTGCCCATGGCTTTAAGCTGCTTGGAACGCATAAACATGATCAGGATAATAGGAACGATGAACGTGCAGCCAGAACCGCCCAGACCGCCAATGAAGCTTGTAAAGTCCTGCGTGAGAGCAATTGACGGGTGTCCACCTGCTTGGAAAACCTCAAGATTGGTAACGGTATTGCCGTAGAGCGCAGCATTGATCGGGCTCATGACAACCGAAGCACCGTGAATACCCATAAATTGGAAAAGTGCGACCGCGCCTTCGATAAGCGCCATGCCAGGATAGGTGTCGACCGCGGAGAACAGCGGCGAGATTAGAGCAGATACCAAATTGGCGAACGGCACAGCAAGCAGCGTACGGCTCGCGAGATCGATAACGGCGCACGCAAGGATTGAAAACCCAAACGCAAAGATATCGCGAAAACTCTGCGCAATAGCGCCAGGGACCTCTTTGGGGAGCTTGATCGTCACATTATGGCTAATGCACACCTTATAGATATTAACGGTCAAGAATGCGGATACGAACGCAGCAAGAAAACCCTTGGTTCCCATATAGCCGGTTTCAAAAACAGATGTATCTGCTCCGCCAATCGAGACAACATCGTTCGTCACCGATAGCAAGAACATGCCGCACATGGCGCAAACCATGCACGAGGTGGGGTTGAGAGATTTGCCCGAAGGCATGCGGCGGTTCATCGACATGGCAAGTGAGCTCGCCGTGGTGCCGGCCACCATAATGCCAAGAAGCCCCATAGTATATGCATAGATTTTATTAAAGAAATCCAGCACCTCAGACGGAAGCGTGATGCCTACATAGGCAGGGAGCGTCGAAAGAAGAAGGAACAGGCTCGAGAACAGCACAATTGGCATATTCGAGAGAAAGCCATCCTTAATCGCCACCAGATAACTGTTCTTTGAGATTTTGTCGAAGAGAGCCTGGTGTTTTTCGAGGAATTTGACGATAGCGTCCATAACGCATCCTTTCATGATTGCCGGGCACACAACGATTTATCCGGACTCAACCGTCGTCGTCCCAGTTTGTATCCGCTTATCGTAAGTGAATACGTTCTCGTGCGAAATGTAATATCATTTGCGCGATTTGTCATAACCAATTCTTTTTCCGCTTTGTCGATATGTCAAGAATTCAAATCTTTATTCGGTGAACGGTAGTTGCATAATTTTAGATTTGTCCAGCTAAAGGCTATTTTTTCGGAGCATTACAATAAGTTTGTAACCGTTTACCGATTGGATATAACATATTAAATATATTGTTGTAACAATATTAGAGACAATGTCACAAGCCTGTCGTTCTAGTCAAAGGAAGTAACAATGCACAAACGATTGCTGAACATGTCCGCATCCGATTTTGCCGCCACGTCACCCATGGATCTAAAGCAGGCAATTCTGGCTTCCGAGGGACGTACCATCATGGCGGAAAACGTACCCTCTTCCCAATTTCTCGGCGGCGTTACTAATGCAGAAATCGAACGTGCCGCAGGTGCCGACCTGCTTCTGTTTAACGCGCTCGATGTGTTCGATCCAGTTATTGCCGGTATTCCAGATGATCTCAATGAAAACCCGGTCACTTGGGTGAAGCGAGCATGTGGAAGGCCCATTGGCGTCAATCTGGAGCCAGTTGATAACGAGGCAGAGATGTCTGAATCCCGTACGGAAATCCCCATGGGTCGTCGCGTCTCTCCCAAGACCTTAGAAAAGGCTAACGAACTCGGATTTGATTTTATTTGCCTCACAGGCAACCCTGGAACCGGCGTCTCCAACGATGCAATCGCCCATTCGATTAAACTCTCCAAAGAACATTTCAATGGCCTGGTCATAGCCGGAAAAATGCATGGAGCGGGCGTTGCGGAACCTGTCATGACACTCGAAATAGCGCGCAAGTTTGTTGATCTCGGCGTCGATATTCTTCTCGTGCCAGCCCCCTACACTGTCCCTTGTTTCCAAGAAGCAGACCTGCGCGCCATCGTAGACTTTGTACGATCCCACAACGTAGGCAAGTCAATTGAAGAAAAGGTTCTCGTCATGGCGGCGAACGGGACCAGTCAAGACTCCTGCGACAGCGAGACCATTAAGAAAATAGGCCTTGCAGCAAAAGCCGCTGGCGCTGACCTCCAACATATCGGGGACTCCATGAACGGTATTTGCCTGCCCCAGAATATCTTCACGCTCGGACAAGCCCTTCGTGGATACAGGCATCAGATCGTCATGCTGAGCCGCTCTGTGATACGTTAAGGTTACCTTGCCCACGTTACATCCCGACTGAGGCAACCATCAGGTATAACCAACATGCAAACTGAGGCTCTAATGCTCGATACACACGAAAAACGGCCACTCTATTTACAGCTCACCGACGCGCTGCTCAAGCAGATCGTCGATGAATATCAAGCAGACGATAAACTTCCAACAGAAATGGAACTCTGCGACGAATACGCCGTAAGCAGAACAACCGTCCGACTTGCCATGAGTGAGCTGGAGCGTCGTGGAAGTATCTATCGAATCCAAGGTAAGGGATCGTTTGTTGCACCGAAACGCGTTAGCGAGCTCAATTCACTTTTAGACTTTGACTTTGCAAGCCATTGCGATGGCGTTGATCCGGATGCCATCACCAAACATTTCGGCGGCCTCACATCAGGTCGTCCAATTTCCGTAATGATGCTCCAACAATTTGGATGTCAAAGTCGCGATGAAATTCAGCGTCTTGAATTGACCTACGAACTTGAAGGCAGCTTCATAGGCGCTGATACGTTCTTCATTTCAAAGTCGCGCATTCCGAATAACCAGTTAGATTTTCAGGCATTTAGCAGAATCATGGACGACTTGTCCAAGTCTATCCAATCTGTTAGGGAAAGCTATAGAGCACGTCAGCTTAGCGATTCCGAAGCCAGTAATTATGGTGTTGCAAAACTTCCGGTCATCGAACTAACTCATTATGCTTACGACTCCGGAGGTAAACTAATTTCAATTGTCTGCCGCACCGTCTTAACTGGGCGAATCCCTTATCAAAACTTTATTTTCAAGTCCTAATGTTCTTTTTCTTTTGTCTCGATCTGTAACACGTAGCCGAGTTTTTAAGTCCTAACCGTTACAGATCGAGACAAACAAGGTAGACCACGCCGAATTGTCTCAATCTGTAACACTAAGACCGGTTTTGGACGTCTAGATGTCACAGGTTGAGATGAATGCACAGGTCAATCCTCTCAATCTCAATCTGTAACAACTAGCTGAATTTTTCGGTCCTAGCTGTTCAGATCGAGACAAACGGAATAGGCCGAGCCAAAAATCTCGATCTGTAACATCTGACTCGCTTTTGGCCGCCTAGATATCACAGGTTGAAACAATTTGATAGTGGAGTCCTCATTTGCGCGTCATATCGCGTAGCGCTGACGCGCTGGTTTCCACAATGACAGGAGGTAAAAGTCCTCCCGCATCGCCCGTTGGCAATCCCGTAGCGCTAGCTAGCAAATGACCTGCGTGTGCTCCTCGATGGCGGCACGATCCTCGGCGGTAATACCCGGCTCGCACACCACGGCGTCCAAGCTGTCCAGGCGGCAGAAGGTGTAGAAGTCGCGCTTGCCGATCTTGCTGGAGTCGGCGATCAGATAGCGCGAGTCCGCCTTGCTAAAAGCGAGCTGCTGGATACGGCCCTCGTCCATGTTGGACGTAGACACGTCGCCATCCAGAATGCCGTTGGCGCCGATAAACGCCGCATCGATGCCCAGCGCGCGCAGGGTATCCTCGGCCGTTGGTCCCACAAAAGCGGCGGTGCGGCGACGGTACATACCGCCCACGAGGCACAAGTCGCAGTCCTCGCGCGCCTCGAGCAGGTTAAACACCGAAAGCGAATTGGTCACAATGCGCAGGCGAAACGTCGGCAGCATCGAGGCCATCTGCTCCACCGTAGTGCCCGTGCCCAAAAAGATGGTCGAGCCCTCCTCGATAAGCTCCACAGCACGGCGCGCAATCTGCAGCTTTTCCTCGGCATGCTTAGTGCGCTTTTCGCTGTGCGAATACTCATGGCGCAACATCGCGTGGGGACGGCCCTGTGCACTGCGGGCTCCGCCGTGCACGCGCTCGATCTCGCCTAGGCTCGCAAGTTCTTCGAGGTCGCGGCGAATCGTCATGTCCGAAACGCCCAGCGCATCCGAAATCTCTTTGACCGAGACCGTGCCCTGCTCCTCGAGCAGCTGACGAACCTTATCCTGTCGCTCTGCCTTAATCACGATGAATCCTCGCCGTTCTTTGCGCGCATATCATTCAAACAGTAACGAACAAATTGTATCAGACTCGTACGCGTCAAAAATGAACGCCCGCACAGCTCCAATCATCACTTTTTTGAGAAAAATAACCCCTGCTTTAGTGGGATGTAGTGATAATCTCGCCTGTTCGCGCTACAGTTTGTCTGGAATACCTCGATGTTAGGAACCAAATGATCACTTCCGAGCTTTTCGGCACCGCGCCGTGCGGTACTCCCGTTCATCGTTACACCCTCAACGGGCCCGAGATCTGCGTTCGCATTATGGACTATGGCGCCACCGTGCTGGGTATCGATGTGCCCGACATTCCCGGCAACGTGCGCGATGTGGTGCTGGGCTTCGATAAGCTCGAGGATTACTTTGACAACCCCGCCTGCTTTGGCGCGACCATCGGCCCCGTGGCAAACCGCACCGCGGGCGCCACGATCACCATCGACGGCACGGACTGGCATATGCCCGCCAACGAGGGCGCCAACAACCTGCACAGCGATCTTGAGCACGGCCTGCACAAGCGCGTGTGGGATGTTGAGCTCGATGAGGTCCATAACGCCGTGCGCATGACCACCTCGCTTACGGATGGCGAGCTGGGCCTGCCCGGCAACCGAACCTTTACGGCTGTGTTTACCGTTACGCGCGCCGGCGTCTTCCGTATCGAGTATGGCTGCGAGAGCGACCGCACCACCTACGTGTCCATGACCAACCACACGTACTTTAACCTTGCCGGTCATAACGCCGGCATGGACTGTGAGCACTTCTTTGTTGCCAACGCCGCCCACTACCTGCCCATTAACGACCAGAACATTCCCACCGGCGAGATCGCTCCGGTCGAGGGCACGCCGTTTGACTTTCGCGAGCTGCGCCCCGTCGCGCCTGGCATGGAGGCCGACGACCCGCAGATTAAGCAGGCACGCGGCTACGATCACTGCCTGTGCATCGATGGCTATCAGTACGGCCGTAATCTGCGCCGTGCGATGCATGTCGAGGAGATGTGGACCGGCCGCGAGCTGGACTACTACACCACCGCCCCGGGCGTGCAGCTCTACACCGGCAACTGGCTGGGCGACGAGCACGCCAAGGACGACGCCAACTATGGCTGGGGCGCCGGCTTTGCCCTCGAGGCCGAGATGTACCCCGACACGCCGCACCAGCCGCTGTTCCCGCAGGGCATTGTGGGCCCGGGTCACCCCTACAGCAATGTGATCGAATATCACTTTATGAGGCACTAAGCCCATAACGCAACATATCGCACAGCAGCGCCCGCCGGCACCACCGCCGACGGGCGTTTTTCTACCTAGTCATTGGGGACGTTCTTAAATGACTAGTCGAAGGGGATCGAGATTGGAGCTGGGGAGGTAGCGGATTTCTAGTTCTACGCCGAGCTTTTGCAGCTCTTTGAAGGCGACGACATCTGCGTCGTCTATGGCAACTGCGGGCGTTATGGGACGCTTGTCCTCCCCTGCCTGCATATGGCCAATGCTAATCTTGGTGATGGGCACGCCGCTCTTCACCAGCGCCAATGCATTCGCGGGTGAGGCCACCATGATCAGAATCAACTGGCGCGGCGTTGCGGTATGAATGATGTCGATGGTCCTTTGCACCGAGAAAAACCGCGTCCACACGCCCTCGGGCGCCGCGACCCTCATAGGCGCCCACTTGCGCGAATCCGCCGCGATCTCATCGTTGACGATCAGCACGAGGTTGGAGCCCACGGCCTCGTTCCACAGCTCAACGTCTTGCCCGTAAATGAAACGGTCGTCGATACGCGTGAGAAGGATCTTGGGTTGAGCCATGGCAGCCCCATTCTGTTTGAGACCCATACGAGCGGGACATCGGCCGCCAACTTAACAGCAGGTCAAGCGCCAAGTGGACGCCGCAGACATCGCGTCTCCGATATTAGTGCATTTAAAGTGAGAAAAGCCGTCAGAACCCTTGCGCGGATGTGCGATGTCCCGTATCATAGACAGCCGTTGACGCCTCAGTTGCGTCACCACATGGTCGCCAGCGTAGCTCAGTTGGTAGAGCACCGCTCTCGTAAAGCGGGGGTCACCGGTTCGAGCCCGGTCGCTGGCTCCATTGCACAAGATAGCCGCCTTCGGGCGGCTTTTTTGTTGTCGATTATGAGTGCGCGCGCCAATCCAAATATCGCCACGTCGACCGCTTCCTACTCAAAAACAGAAAACCCCGGCAAACGTGATTTCCCTTGGGGAAACACGCTTGGCGGGGTCGTAGCGTGATTACCCTAGGGGAATCACGCCATCAGACGAACAGCTCCACCGAGCGGCTCTTTACTCCTGCCAGCAAGCGTCGGCAAGCAGCTTACTCGGCGAACGCATTACCAAAGCTGTTGCCGCCCACCTACGTCTCGACTAGGGTAAGGTCGGGACTGAACACGACAAAGTCGGCGCCGCGCCCCGGCATAATGCTACTGTCGTCGGCTCTAACCACAAGCAAACAACCGATGCCGAGGCCGTGGCACAAGCTCCTACAGCTCGGTCACGACAACGCCGTTGTAAACCTCGTCCCAACGGTCCATAACCAAGTGGCCGGTCATGGGATCCATGGCATTGAGCTTGCCGCAGGTGTTGGCGGTACGCAGAACCGTCTCGTCATCCGCGCCAGCAACAATCGCATGTGCGAAGCCGGCAATGGTCGAATCGCCAGAGCCCGTGGCGTTAACGGCAGGGATATCGGGCGTCTTCGCGCGGAACGCACGGCCATTGTGGAAGCCAACGGAGCCGGCAGCACCCATGGATACGACGACCCAGGGGATATCGGAGAAGCGGGCGTCAGAAGCGAGCGCGGCACGGAGTTCATCCACATCGTCGGTGGTAAAGCTCGTGCCCAGAAGGCCGTTGATCTCGGTCAGGTTAGGCTTAACCAGCTCGGGCTTAATTTCGGACTTAAGGGCGGCCTCGAGCGAAGCACCCGAGGTATCGAGTAGCACCTTGGCGCCGGCGTTCTCGGCAATGCCCGTGATCTTGGCATAGTAGTCTGCCTCGACGCCGCGGGGCAGCGAACCCGAGATGGTGACGACATCGGCCTTGCTCGCAAGCTCGGCGAACTTGGCGGTAAAGGCATCGAGCTCCTCGGGGGCAATCGTCGGGCCGCTCTCGAGCAGCTCGGTCTGGTTACCGGCATGAAGGATGTTGAGGCAGATGCGGGTCTCGCCCTTGATGGGCACAAAATCATTCTTAATGCCATTGGCATCCATGAGCTCGGCCATGTAGGCGCCCATGTGGCCGCCGAGCAGACCGGTTGCCACAACGTCGTCGCCCAGCTGACCCAGCACACGGGCCACGTTAAGGCCCTTGCCGCCGGCGGTCTTTTCGGGCGTCACGCGGTTGACGTCGTCGATAATGAGCTCATCGAGCTGATAGCGCGTATCGACAGACGGGTTCATCGTAACGGTGAGGATCATTTTTAGCTCCTTATCTCGCAGGCTCCTTATGCCTCGCGATACGAGTCGACAAAAACGGAATTACAGAATCTCAATCGTGAACGAGCGCACGATCGTTTCTTTGGGCTTGGCGATAAGGCAGCCGCGCTTGTGCTCAAGCACGTCATCCTCATCGGAACAGGTCGAAAGGCCGCCCCAAGGCTCAACTGCCACAAAATCGCCCTCGGGCTTACTCCACACGATGAGGAACGGAAAGCCCTCAAAGCTCAGGCGAACGCCCTTGTCCTCGCCCTTTTTGGAAAGCGTGACCTGACGGCTCTCGAGCACGTCAAAGATGGTCTCCGCAAAATCGAAGAGCTCGTGCGATACGGGCAGCGTCTTTCCCAGCATTGGGTTCTTGGAGCGGTTAGCTACATCAATCAATCCGGTCGAGGGCACGGCGGTGCAAAGCTCCGCAGCCTCGTCTTTCTCGAAGCGCAACTCGTAGTCCGCATAGGCCTCGCCTTCGTCGAGCGGGCACCTAAAGCCGGGGTGTCCACCGATAAAGAACGGCATGTCCTCGGCGCCCTCGTTGGTCACCTCATAGGAGACACGCACGGCGGCGTCCTCGAGCATATAACGAGCGACAAGCTTTAACGGGTAGGGATAATCGCTCAGCAGCGCG
>UROJ01000055.1 GCA_900549335.1 uncultured Collinsella sp. | reverse complement strand
GCCGAGTTCGTGGGCAACGATGCTTCGAGCGACCTGGCCGTCATCAAGCTCAAGGACGTCGACGCCTCCAAGCTCACGCCGATCGAGATCGGTGACTCTTCCAAGCTCAACGTGGGCGAGTGGGTCATGGCGATCGGCTCGCCGTTCGGCAACGAGCAGTCTGTCTCCACGGGTATCGTGTCGGCGCTGTATCGCTCCACGGCCATGAGCTCTACCAACGGTAACACCATCTATGCCAACATGATCCAGACCGATGCCGCCATCAACCCGGGCAACTCCGGTGGCGCGCTCGTCAACGACAACGGCGAGCTCGTGGGTATCAACTCGCTCATCGAGAGCTACTCGGGCTCCAGCTCGGGCGTGGGCTTTGCTATTCCCGTTAACTACGCCAAGAACATTGCCGACCAGATTATCGACGGCAAGACGCCGGTGCATCCGTACATGGGCGCCACGCTTTCGAGCGTCAACGCGCTCAATGCCCGCACCAACAAGCTGAGCACCGATAGCGGTGCCTATGTGGCAAGCGTCGTCGAGGACGGCCCCGCCGCTAAGGCCGGCATCCAGGAGGGCGATGTCATCACCAAGCTGGGCGACGACGAGATCACGAGCGCCGACGGCCTGATTATCGCGCTGCGCAGCCACGAGGTGGGCGAGAAGGTCGAGATCACGCTCATGCGCGGCAAGGAAGAGAAGAAGGTCACCGTCGAGCTGGGCTCCGACGAGGAGCTGCAGAACCAGCAGCAGGACGACAGCGCGACCGACACCGGCAACGGTGGCATTACTGACGAGCAGCTGCGCCAGTATCTGGAGGAGCTGCTTGGCCAGCAGGGCCAGGGTCAGGGCAACGGCCAGGGTTTCTAACGAGCCACTCCACACATATCGAAGCCAGAGGGGCTGTCCCGCCAACGCGGGACAGCCCCTCTTTTCTTATTGATCCGTTGGGGACGGAGGAAAACGGATCAATAAGAAATGGCTAGGGCATGGTTTGATCGCGCGATCAACCCCGGTCTGGCGGCTGCCGATTCGGTGCGGTTCGAAAGGGCTATTCGGCCCCGTTGCGACCGGTGGTACTCTAGTATCCGTTTGAAATCGAGCGAAGGAGTGCCGCTATGGAGCAATCGAGCCTGTTTGGTGACGGTGTGGACATCGATACCGAAACGCCCGCGAGCACGGATGCCGTTGCACCGGCCGATGCCCGTGCCCAGGCGGCAGCGCGCGCGGCCGAGCTGCGCCACGAGCTCGATTACCACGCGTACCGCTACTACATGCTCGATGCACCCGAGATCACGGATGCCGCCTTTGACAAAATGCTCGTTGAGCTGCAGGAAATCGAGGCGACCTACCCCGATTTGGTGACGCCCGACAGCTATACCCAGCGCGTGGGTGGCTACGTGAGCGAGCAGTTTACGCCGGTCACACATATGGCACGCATGTATTCCATGGACGATGCCATGGATCTGGACGAGCTTGACGCGTGGCTCCAGCGCACCGAGGATGCGCTCGGTGCCGGTAGCGTCACCTATACCTGCGAGCTTAAGATCGACGGTCTGGGCGTGGCGCTTACCTACCAAAACGGCAGCTTCGTACGCGCGGCCACGCGCGGTGACGGTACAACGGGCGAGGACGTGTCGCTCAACGTGCGCACCATCAAGGACGTGCCCATGCATCTGTCCGAAGCGGCGCTCGCCCACATGGGTGCCGACCGCGAGCGCACCATCGAGGTACGCGGCGAAGTCTATATGCCCAAGGGCAGCTTTGTGCGTCTGAACGACGAGGCCGATGCCGAGGGTCGCGATCCCTTCGCCAACCCGCGCAACGCCGCCGCCGGCAGCCTGCGCCAAAAGGACCCCAAGGTCACGGCGCGCCGCGACCTGGCCACCTTTATCTATGCCATCGCCGATACCGACCCGCTGCACGTCCACAGCCAGCGCGAATTCCTCGATTGGTTGCGTAGCGCCGGCTTTAGCGTCAACCCTAACGTTGCCCGTTGCGCCACGCCGGCAGAGGTCCACGAGTTCTGTGCCCAGGCGCTCGAGCATCGCGGTGACCTGGACTACGACATCGACGGCGTGGTTGTAAAGGTCGACAGCTTTCAACAGCAGCTCGACCTGGGCTTTACCGCCCGCGCGCCGCGCTGGGCCATTGCCTTTAAGTTCCCGCCCGAGGAAAAGCAGACCATTCTGCGCGAAATCCGCATCCAGGTGGGCCGCACTGGTGTGCTCACGCCGGTCGCCGAGTTCGACCCGGTGACGGTCGCCGGCTCCACCATCGCGCGCGCCACGCTGCACAACATCGACGAGATCCGCCGCAAAAACGTGCGCGAGGGCGACACCATCATCGTGCACAAGGCGGGCGACGTAATCCCCGAAGTCGTGGGCCCGGTGCTCGACAAGCGCCCGGCCGATTCGGTTGACTGGCACATGCCCGAGGTCTGCCCCGTGTGCGGTAGCCCCGTGGTCCATGAGGACGGTGAGGTGGCCTACCGCTGCGTGTCCATTGATTGCCCCGCGCAGCTCAAGGAGCGCCTGCTTCACTGGGTGAGCCGCGGCTGCATGGACGTCGACGGCCTGGGCGATGAGATCGTCGACAAGATGATCGCCGCCGGCCTGATCCACGATGTTGCGGACTTCTATCAGCTCACGGTCGACGACATCGCAGGCCTGGACACGGGGCGCACCTATGCCAGCTCCAACAGCAAAAAGGGCGTCAAGAAGGGCGACCCCATTCCGGTAGGCCTCAAGACGGCCGAGAAAATCATCGCCGAGCTCAATAAGTCCAAGAGCCAGCCACTCGGTCGCGTGCTGTTTGCCCTGGGCATCCGCCACGTGGGCAAAAGCGTGGGCGAGGTCATCGCCGAGCGATTCCTGTCGATTGACAAGCTCATCTTGGCGGGCGAAGAGGATATCGCCGAGTGCGAGGGCATCGGTCCCAAGATTGCGGCGAGCGTCAAGCAGTTCCTGGCCGTGCCCGAGAACCTCGCCGTGCTGGAGCGCTTGCGTCAGGCGGGCCTGTCGCTCGAGGTCGACTTGGGCGCCGCACACGCGCAAGCCGCGGCCGACGCTGGCGTGGCAGGCGAGCTTGCCGACGCACAGCCGCTTGCGGGTCTGACCTTCGTGCTCACCGGCACGCTCGTCAACCGCACGCGCGACGAGGCGGGTGCGGCGCTCAAGGTGCTCGGCGCCAAGGTTTCGGGCAGCGTTTCAAAGAAGACGAGCTATCTGGTCGCCGGCCCCAAAGCGGGCTCCAAGCTTACCAAGGCCGAGCAGCTGGGTGTGCCCGTGCTGGACGAGGACGCGCTCGAGCAGATCTTGGCTACTGGTCAGGTGCCCCAGGCTTAAGACATCGATAATCAAATTGAATAACCTCCCGGAAACGCTTTCCGGGAGGTTTTTATTTGGATGGATCGGCGGGCATTGTGGTCTGCGTCGCGCAGGTTGCTGAGGGCGATCCTGCGGACCGGTGTCGTCCCGGAGCGATAGGGATTCATGCAGGGCAGGGGACCCCACAACGGGGATTGTCCCTACTGTGGTGGTTCTTATGCACGTAAACATTAACATTAACGTGTATACTTGACAGTGAAGATATATGTTGAGAGGAGCCGTTATGGTTACCGTCGCGTTTTCGGAACTGCGCCAAAACCTTACGCAGGTGGCCGAAAGGGTTGCCAATGAGGGCGAGGAGGTTGTGGTCTTCAAGCGGAGCAAGCCGTTGTTCAAGATCGTGCCGCTCGACTATCAAGGCCCAGTTGCGGTGGAATATGACGCTGCCCAGGAGCGCGGGGGCGCAAAGCCGACGCGCGGCACGGGCAAGACCAAGCGCGACGTGGGTACGATGTGGCATCCCAAGATCACCTGGAAGGAGATTCGCGAGATGCTCGCGGAGGATGAGGACTACCAGGAGTATCTCGATATCGTGGCTAAAATGCCAAAGGGAACGCCGCTCGATACGATGACGGTTGAAGATGAAAAGCGCGTCGCGAGGGAGCGCTACCTATGAGGGTATTTCTCGATACCAATTTTATGCTCGATTGCGTGCTTCCGGGCCGGCCGGAGCACGCAGCGGCGCAAACGATCAAGGGGCTCGTCGACGTGGGGCTTATCGAGGGCGTTGTTTCGGCCTGTTCTCTCAAGGACACGTATTACATTCTCACTAAACAGGCCGGCGAGGCGCGCGCCCGCGATGTGGTGCGCGACTGCCTTAAGAGCTACTCGGTAGAGCCTCTCGACCAAGTAGCTTGTTTTACCTCCGCCTATTCCGATGAGCCGGACTTCGAGGACGGCTGTATCCGTGCGATGGCAGAGCGTGCCGGTGTGGACTTTATCATCACGCGCGATCGCGCCGCTTTTGTACGCTCGACTATCAAGACCTTCTCGCCCGCAGAGTTCATCCGGGCGTTTCCGATTCCGGAGGAGTAAAACCGCCATATCGGGGACTGCCCTCGACATGGTAGTTTTCCTGTAGCCGACGCTCGTTAGCTGAGCTGCACTTCATGCCTGTCCGGGCGGTTCTTACTTTGCTGGGGCAACGGGCACCGTGATCTGCGTTACGTAGGTTGCCGGATCATCGCTGATGATGTCATCGATGAGGGCGATCTCGCGCGAGGGCCCGGCGGGGACCAGTCCGTGTTTGCGCATATAGCCGAGCAGTTGCTCGTAGCGTGGGGCTGCTTGCCCGTGCGTGCCGCGGAAGCTTATGGTCAGGCAGTGCGCGGCAGGTCGCGTCTCAACGTCACCCAAGTAATCATCGGTGTCATCGAGCAGCAGAAAGACCTCGTCGTAGCCATCAAAGTCACCGGCGGCCAGGCGTTCGGGAGCGATGCCCACACCCAGATTGCCAAGATAGGCAAAGGTTTCGTGCTGTCCCTGCTGAAGCTGGCGGATATGCCATCCCAGCGAATAGGCGTCGGTGGGATTGACGCGCTCGTGCAGCGTGGCGCAGCGAAGTTCGGGTTCCTCAATTTCGCTAATGGTGTCAAGATCAGCATTCAAAGCGCCATGAAGCAAGGCAAGCCGCTGGTCAATCTTGCGCGACATGCGCTCCAGCTCACGCCGCTTGTGCTCAATTAACCCCTGTTGCTTGGTCAGTTGCCGTTGCATCAAATCCATATCGCGCGCAGTGACAAACTCACGAATTTGCGCCAACGGCAGGTCGAGAACGCGCAAGTTGCCGATGGTGTTGAGCGTGGAGAGCTGTCGCGTTCCGTAGTAGCGGTACCCACTCGCCGGATCGACATACGCCGGCTCCAATAGCCCCATCTGTTCGTAATGGCGCAGTGTGCCCACGCTCAAATTGAGCAGGCGCGCCACCTCGCCAATGCGGAGCAGGCCCTCGGTGTGTTCACTTGGCATGTCGGTCACAGGACCGCTCCTTTCGGTAAAAACAGGGGAGAGGCGCTAGGCCTGCGTCGCCTCGCTAGGCCGCCAGCTTGTCAAAAGCCCCGCGCCGGTTGAGTACGGTAAACGCGACAACACAGATGACCGCCGACAGAATTGAACCGCACGGCGAGGCGATGCCCATGGGAAACAGAGTGTCGGAATAGGCGTTCGACAGCAGCCACGCGCCCGGCACGCGAATGAGCGCCACGGCCAGCACGTTGTGCGCAAAGCCGATGTAGCTCTTGCCGTATGCAGCGAAAAAGCCGCTAAAGCAAATGTGGATGCCGGCAAAGATTGCGTCGAAAATATAACTGTGCATATAGCCGGTACCGGCGGCGACTACTGCAGCGTCCTTGGCAAAAAAGCCGATAAACGCCGGTGCTACCAGCCACATCAGCATCGTGATCAGGCAACCGTACACGACCGAGATGGTCATGGCGTCCTTGAGCACCTGACGCGCGCGGTCGCCCTTGCCCGCGCCGGCGTTTTGCGCCGTGAGCGCGCTGACGGTGGCACCCATGGAACTCGGCACAATGAACAAAAAGCTGATCATCTTTTCGACCAGGCCCACGGCGGCGGCGTCGACGAGCCCTCGGTGGTTGGCGATGACGGTGATAAACATAAACGCCACCTGGATGCAGCCGTCCTGCACGGCCACGGGCACGCCGATCTTAAGAATGCTGCCGAGTACCTCGGGCTGGGGGCGCAGGTCGCTGCGCTTAACGTGGATGTTTGTGCGACGGCTCTTGAGCCACACGAGCGCGAGGGCCACGCTCGCCGTCTGCGCGATGACCGTGCCGAGCGCCGCGCCCATGGGGCCGAGCCCCATGTGGCCGATAAACAGAAAATCAAGCGCGATATTAATGATGCACGCCACGCCAATCACGTACATGGGCGAGCGCGAATCGCCCAGCCCGCGAAAGATGGCCGAAAGAATGTTGTACGCGGCGATAAACGGAATGCCTACAAAGCAAATGCGCAGGTAGGCGGCGGTGCCTTCGACCGCCTCGGCCGGCGTGCCAATGAGTGCCACGATCTGCGGGCACAGCGCGAGCAAGATGGCTGCCAGCACCACCGAGACGCCCATAAAGAGCGTGATGGTATTGCCGATGGCGGTCTCGGCGCGGTCAAACCGGCGCGAACCCACGGCATGGCCGACGATGACCGTCGTTCCCATGGCCAGGCCAACGAGCGTCACAGTGATGATATAGAGCGTCTGCGCGCCGTTGCCCACGGCGGTGATACCGGCGGCGCCGCTAAACTGCCCCATCATGTACAGGTCGGCCATGCCGTAGAGCATCTGTAAAAAGTACGAGAGCATATAGGGCAGGGCAAAGACCGCGATGGTCTTAAGGACATTGCCGCGTGTGAGGTCGTGTTCCATGGGCGGGGCACTTTCTGGCTTGGTTCGTTTACGTACCAGTGTAGTGAAAATCCTACGACGATTGTAGAGTCAAGGTTTGTGTCGGCAGTGGGGCGAAAAAAGTCACGCTCGCGTTTATTTCTAATTGAATACGGAGGCGCGCCCTGCAAGCTTGGTGCCTGCGCCAACCTTACAGAAATCGATTTCGGAACACTTGACACCGCTGCACGGCGCGCCATAATACGTGGGTTTGCGAACAACGTTTGATGGGGGATGAACCTGCGTGCGCAATCTCAAGATTCTGTTTTCCTATCTGGGGGCATACCGCCGCGATGCCATGCTCGGCGTGCTCTTTGTGACGGCCGAAACGGCGCTCGAGCTGTTTATCCCGGTCATCATGGCAAATATCATCGACGTGGGCGTGCCCGCGGGCGACATCAACTACATGCTGTTGCAGGGCACGTATATGTTGGCATGCGCCGCATGTTCGCTGGTACTTGGCTTGGGCTATGCACGCACGTCTGCTCGCGTCGCCTCGGGGCTGGGCGCTAACCTGCGCGAGGCCGAGTATCGCAAGATCCAGACCCTCGCCTTCGGCAATCTCGATGAATACGAGACGAGCTCGCTTGTCACTCGCATGACCACCGACATCACCGTGATTCAAAACGCCGTAGGCAACGGCTTCCGCCCCATGGTGCGCGGGCCGGTAAATCTGGTCATGGGCCTCGTCTACGCCTTTGCGCTCTCGCGCGAGCTCGCGGCGGTCTTTGCCGTCATTCTGCCGATGCTCGCCATCGTGCTCGGTATCATTACCGTGCGCGTGAGCCCGCTCTACCGCCAACTCCAGACCTCGATGGACCACCTCAACGGCGTGGTGCAAGAGGACCTTACCGCCGTGCGCGCCGTGAGGGCTTATGTGCGCGCCGAGCACGAGTGCGACAAGTTCGACACCGTCAATACCGAGCTCGCCAGCACGGCGACCAAGACCTTTGGCAACGCTGTGCTCAACCTGCCGGTGTTCCAACTCTCGATGTACGTGGCTGCGCTCTCGATCCTGTGGATTGGCGGCCGCATGATCATCGAAGGTCGCTTGGGCGTGGGCTCGCTCACGGGCTTTATGAGCTACGTGCTGCTGATCATGAACTCGCTCATGATGATTTCCAACGTGTTTTTGCTGCTCACGCGCGCTCTCACGAGTGTGGGCCGTATCGCAGAGGTGCTCGATGAGGAGCCCTTTATCGCCAACCCTGCGGGAGACCTCGCGATTGCGGCACCAGCGGACGGCAGTATCGAGTTTCGCGACGTTTCCTTTAAATACCGCGCGGATGCAGCCGAGGACGTGCTCGAGCATATCGACCTTCGCATCGAGAGCGGCTCGACGGTGGGCATCCTCGGCGGCACGGGTTCGGGCAAGAGCTCGCTTGTGCAGCTAATCGCGCGCCTGTATGACGCCACCGAGGGTGCCGTGCTTGTGGGCGGACGCGACGTGCGCGACTACGACCTCGCGACCCTACGCGACGCCGTGGGCATTGTGCTGCAAAAGAATGTGCTGTTCACGGGCACCGTGCGTGAGAACCTGCAGTGGGGCAATCCGCAGGCGTCGGACGATGAGCTCCTCGCGGCTTGCAGCGCGGCGTGCGTGGACGAGTTCCTTGATCGCATCGGCGGGCTGGACGGAGAGCTGGGCCAAGGCGGCGCCGGTGTTTCGGGTGGCCAGAAGCAACGCCTGTGCATCGCGCGCACGCTACTCAAGCATCCGCGCGTGCTCATTTTTGATGACTCCACCAGCGCGGTCGATATGGCGACCGACGCTAAGATTCGCGAGCACATCGCTCGGATTCCCGATACGACCGTGCTCATCATCGCCCAGCGCATCGCGAGCGTCATGGATGCCGACCGCATTGTGGTGTTGGACGACGGTCGTGTCCACGGCGTGGGCAAGCACGAGGAACTGCTAGCGGGCGACAACATTTACCAGGAGATTTACGCCTCGCAGATGGAGTTTGCGGGGAACGCGGACGCCGCCGGAGGCCGCGACGATGGCTGCGCGAACGATCCGTTTTCTTCCGTCCCCAGCGAATCGCCCTTGGAAGGGGGTGAGCGCCATGCCTAAGACCGCAGCCCAAGCACGTCCGGCCGACCTCAAGCGCACGGTGCGTCGTTTGCTCTCCTACATGGGGCATGCCAAGTTCTCGTTGCTCGCGGTGGGCGTGCTCGCCTCCGTTGCCGCCATCGCGAGCCTCGCCGGCACCTACATGGTGCGCCCCATCGTTAACGGTTTGGCCACGGGCGGGGAGGAGCT
>UROJ01000054.1 GCA_900549335.1 uncultured Collinsella sp. | reverse complement strand
TGCAGGCACGGCGATATTCGTCCACCCCAAGAACTTGCATACGGCGACGGACACCGCGCCCGAAACCGCCGCGACAACGTTGCCGCGCGACAGCCGCTGCGAAAAGAGCAGGCAGATAAAGAGCGAGGTGCAGACAAAAGCTGCAATGGCGGTGGGAACATCGACAACGGCGCCGACGATGGCGCCCATCGTACACGAAACGCCCCATGTTGCGATGAGGATCACGTTGAGCACAAAGGACTCGCGCGGGCCCCAATCCTCCCCTTCAACCAACTTGGCAAGCGAGATGCCATATGCCTCCTCGGTAAGTGTCGCGGCAACAGCCAGCGTCTGACGCTTCGAGGCACCCGTCAGATGCGGCGCGATCGATGCCGAGTAAAGCGCAAAACGCGAGGAGATGGCGGCAACGCTCGCGATAATCGAAGGCGCCGGTACACCCGCCAGCCAAAGATTGCAGATCATAAACTGGCCGCTGCCCGTCACAAACGTGCTGCTCAGGGCAAAGACCATCCAGGGCTCCATTCCCGTCTGCCCCATGATCATTCCGCACGGCGCGCCTATTGCAACATAGGTAAGCATCACTGGCCAGACGGTTCTAACGATTTTGAGCACCATACGCTTCTCATCCTGACAAGGTCTCCGAACCGCATGTAGCGACACGGCAGAATCATCATCCGACAGCAACCGAGTTCACCTACAATTGCCACCGGATCGAAAGACACAACTTTTTAGGAAGTCATTATGACAGCTATCGATCGAGACCGGGCGCGCGCGGCCTTCAAAAGCTACACCGATGCCTACGACGCCACCAACCCACGCATCGCGCTCAAAATCGAGCATACGTACCACGTGGCCGAGGCATGCGATGCCGTAGCGCGCGAGCAGGGCTGGTCGTCAGAAGATATTGACCTGGCATGGCTTTGCGGCCTGCTACACGATATGGGCCGCTTCGAGCAGCTGCGACGCTGGGACACCTTTAAGGACGCCGAGAGCATGAGCCATGCGGCGCTGGGCATCGAGGTCCTCTTTGGCGAGAATCCCGCCGATGCACCCGCCGTAACGAGCATCCGCGACTTTATCGATGACCCGGCAGAAGATGAGCTCATCCGAGCGAGCATTGCCTATCACAGCGATTTCCGTCTACCCGCGCAGCTCGACGTGCGCACGCGAAGCTTCTGCGATATCGTGCGCGATGGTGACAAGATCGACATTATGCGCACCATCGCCGACAGCACCGTCGACACTATCCTCAAGGTGGACGAGAAGACGTTTCTCGGCAGCCGTTTCTCGTCGCCGACACTTGCCGCCTTTGACGAGCACCGCTGCGTCGCACGCGATGAGCGCGATGAGCCCGCCGACTTCTTGGTGGGGCTTATCTGCTTTATGTTTGAGCTCGTCTATCCGGCAAGCCGTGCGCTGGCGCGCGAACAGGGTGATATCCACCGCCTGCTCGACGCGCCCTTTGGCATTACACAGCCCTTTACCGACCCCGCCACGCAGGCAACCTGGAGCCGCCTAAAGGACGAGATGCGCGACTGGCTGGCGCGCGCCTAGCGCTCAAGCTGGGCCAGCAGCTCCTCGACGACCTCGACGGCGTCCCCAACAACCTTGTACTGGGCAGCGCCGAAAATGGGGGCATCCGGGTCCTCATTGATGGCGATAATGCACTCCGCCCCACCGATGCCGGCAAGATGCTGGATGGCGCCCGAAACACCGATACTCACGAGAAGCTTGGGCGAAACCGATACGCCGGTCTGGCCAATCTGATGGCGATACTCCAACCAGCCGGCCTCCACGACAGGTCGCGTGCAACCAAGCTCGGCTCCCAGAGCCTCGGCGAGCCTTCGCATCAGCGGCAGGTTTTTCTTGGAACCAATGCCGCGACCCACCACGACCAGGCGCTCGGCATCGGCGATCGAAGCCTGCCGCCCCCACTCCTCGGCGGGAATCGAGATCTCGACACGGGCCTTAGCATCATCCGCAAGCGATATCTGGGTGATCGTGCCAGAGCGGTTGTAGTCAAAGTCGGGCGCCTTAAAGATGCCGGGACGAACCGTTGCCATCTGGGGACGATGATTGGGGCAGACGATGGTGGCCATTAGGTTGCCGCCAAACGCCGGACGCGTCTGTTGCAGCAGTCCCGTCTCCGTATCCATCGAAAGTACGGTGCAGTCAGCCGTAAGGCCCGTCTGCAAGCGCACGGCAACGCCGGGTGCCAGTTCGCGGCCAAAGGCGGTCGCACCGTATAGGATGGCCTCGGGTTTGCATTCGGCTACCAAATCGCAGATCAAGCGGGCGTAGACCTCCGCATCGTTTTGGCGCAGGCGCTCGTCGCGACAGGCCAGGACTTCGTCGGCGCCCGCGCAAACCAGATGCTCCAGGTCGCCGAGAGAACCCTCGGGACCCATACCGGCCAGTGCCACCAGACGGCAGCCGCGCGCATCGGCAAGCTCGCGGCCCTTGCCCATAAGCTCATAGGCAACGGGAGTCACCGTATCGTGCTCGTCGGTCTGCACGAATACCCAAATGTCTCGATACGCATCGAGGTCAACCGCACCAGCGGCCTCGTCACGCTCGATCGAGATAGCGTTGACAGGGCAGGCGTCGACGCACCCACCGCATAGGATGCAGCCGTCGGTTACGCGGGCGCATCGGCTGGGTCGCTCGCCTTCCACTACGATGCCGCCCGAGGCACAGGCGCGAACGCAGCGACCGCAGCCGATACAGGCTTCGCTATCGATAATCAGTCCGCTCATCTATGCCATCCCCTCGATAATCTTGGCAAGTTTTGCCGCCTGCTCGGACGCCGTTCCGTCAACGTCCTCGCACGTTTGGTCACGGTCGGGCACAAACGAGCGCACGACCTGTGTCGGCGACCCGGCAAGACCGCAACGCGCGGGGTCGGCGTTCACGTCGGCGGCACTGACCACGCGCACGTCCGCCTCCTCCGCCGCGCGAATACCGGCAATACTCGGCATACGCAACTGGCCAATCTCCTTGGCAGTCGTCATCACGCACGGCATCTCAAGACACACCGTCTCCTCGCCGGCATCGCAGCCGTGAACAAGCGCCAGTGAACCACAGGTCGTAAAGCCCGCGCTTTGCACGCAGCTCACGTCGGTCACACAGGGAATCTCAAAAGCACCGGCAAGCTCGGGGCCAATCTGGGCCGTATCGCCATCCACCGCCATCTTGCCGCAGATGAGCAGGTCGAAGTCCTCGTCGAGCGCCTCGATGCCGCACTTGAGGGCATAGGTGGTTGCCAGGGTATCGGCACCTGCAAAGGCGCGATCGGTCAGCAGCAGCGCGTCGTCGGCACCTCGAGCGATGCAGTCGCGCAGCAGCGACTCGGTCGCGGGGATGCCCATCGACACCACCGTCACGCGCACGTCCATGCCAAAGCCGATAAAGTCGTCCTTCAGCGCCAGCGCGCATTCCAGAGCGCTCGCATCGAACGGGTTAATGACCGCCTGCTTGCCATCACGCACGATGGTATTGGTCTTGGGGTCCATCTTGACCTCGGTGCTGCCCGGCACGGCCTTAACGCACACCACCATATGGAAATCACTCATATTCACGCGCCCCCTTTCTGGACGAGTTCATCCAAGAGCTTCTCCGCAAACAGGTTGCCGCGACCCAGCTGGCCGGCAGGATCGAGCTGGAGCTTGAGCTGCGCCGACTCGACCATGGCCTCGTGGCCGTACATCGTCTCCAAGAAGCCAGCCTTGATCTTGCCGACGCCGTGTTCGGCGGAGACGGCGCCGCCCATAGCCGTTACCTCCGCAGCCCACTGGGCAAACAGCTCGCCACCGCGACGGTAGTCTTGCGCATCGCGCGGCAGGATGTTCACATGCAGATGGTTGTTACCGATGTGCCCCCAGGCAGCAGATTCAAGCCCGCTTTCGGCCAGTGTGCGGCGATAGAGGGCCACGACATCGGCAAGGCGTGCATTGGGCACCGACATGTCCGAGCCCAGCTTGGTGATGGTGGGGTCGGTGCGGCGACGCTCGTCGATAAGCATGTTGACGCTCTCGGGCACCGCGTGGCGGAAGAATCGCTGGCACTCGCGATCGACCTCGGTGCGCGCGACCCATGTCGCATCGTCGCGGCCGCCCGCAAGCTCCAGCACCCATCCCAGGTGGTACAGTTCCTCGGTCGCCTGGGCCTCGTCATCGCAGTCGAGCTCCACGTAGACACAGACCTTGGCGTCTTTGTCGAGCGCCGGCAGCGAGGCAAACGCCGTCGACTGCTCGCGCTGGCGACGTAGAATATCCAGGGCGCCAGCGTCGAAGTACTCGATGGCAGCCGCATGGGACAGGACGGGACGCACGGAATCGGTAAAGGACACGGCCTTGTCTTCGCTATCGAAAAAGCAGCTCACACCCCAAACGACCGCAGGCGCCGCCTGCAGGGCGATCTCGAGCTCGGTAATGACGCCGAGTGTGCCGCACGCACCGATAAAGAGGTCGATGGCGTCCATTTCGTCCGCAACGAAATAGCCTGAGGCATTTTTTGTCTTGGGCATGGTATAGCCGGGAAGATCGAGCTCGAGCGTACGGCCCGCTGCCGTCACGAGCGACAGGTGGCGGCCCTGGGCAAAAGCCTCGCCGCGCTGAAGCTCAAGCAAATCGCCATCAGGCAGCGCGACGTGGAGTCCCGTGATATGTGGGCGCAAGGAGCCGTAGGCGTAGCTGCGGGCACCAGAGGCGTTACATGCCGCCATGCCGCCCAGACAGGCAGACGTCTCGGTGGGATCGGTGGGAAAGAACTGCTCGGGGGCCTCTTGGAACTCCTCGTAGGCCTCAAGCGATGCCTGGTCCCAACCAGCAGTCGGCAGCACCTTCTTGCCCAGCTGCTTGCGCAGCTCAGAAAGCACAACACCCGGCTCCACGCGCAGTAGAAAGCGACCTTGTTCATCGCGGCGAAGGCCCAAGTAGCGATTCATACGGGAAGTATTGAGGATATGCCCGCCGTGGGGCACGGCACCGGCGGCAAGGCCGGTTCGGGCGCCCTGAACCGTTACCGGGACACGCTCGGCATGGAGCTTTTCCAAAATGGCACGGACCTCGTCTTCCGTTGTCGGAAACGAGATGCTCGAGGCCTCGCCCGACGTGCGAGACTCATCGCGGCCATACTCTTCGAACTCGTCGGTGAAGGGTTTGATGGTTGCAGACACGCGAACTCCCCCTTTAGCTAACTACAGTGTTTGCAGGGAGATGTTACCGCATCGTTTCGTCGACGTGTTCGAGACCGTCTCCATAATTGGCGATTTTTACGTTCGTGCAATTCGGCGAGCGGCAAGGTTTCCTCGGCAGACGATGCTTTTGACACATATGGCCCCGCCGTCGCCGATCGCTCGATTGTCGCCCGAAAAAAGTTGAAGTAATTTTTGCCGCCTTTTACCTGCTGAGACGCCAATCCGTCAAGCATTTGGTCAGAAATTGGTCAAGTTGCGACTGATACGGTCGGCATCGACAGCCAAAACCGATAGAAGTTTTGGCCCAAGAAGCAGGGAGGTTCCCATGGCATATTACTGGCCCCAGTACGGCATCGCCATCGAAGTCGACGACGATCCCCATCTCCTGCCTTTCGACGAAGAGGCATTCCCCGATACGACGGTCTACCACGTTACCACCGATGTGATCTGCGACCCCGAGTCGTTCTCGGCGCTCGCCCACCACATCGCGCATATCCACGACATCGAGCTCCCTCCCGACTTCGACGAGCTTGCTTACTCGCGCCGCCTGATGCTTCACATGCTCTTTGGAGCGGACCCGTCCACCTTTGCGCGCATCTATACCGCCAAGGATGCCGCATGAGCGCGAAGAGGCCACCCCACTTTGTAGGCCTGGGTCGTCGCAAAAAGCTCATCGTTGCCTGTTTGGCCATCGTCTGCGCCCTTGTCGCCGTAGGACTATACGCTTGGCAGTCGCAGCCCGTACCCGAGGCGGGCGCTTCGGTTACGACGGCCGAGGGCAAAACGCGTCAGGAAATCCAAGATGAGCTCGACGCTATCGTCCGCGACAACATGATGACGATTTCGGTCGCGCCGGTCGCTCAGCTGCAGGAGGACGGCAAGCTGCGCGTCAACGTGCAAAACGTCCAAGACAATAAATTTCCCCAGCGATTCCGCGTCATCCAAAACGACGAGACCATGTACGAATCCGGTGTGGTCGAGACCGGCAAGACAATCGAGACGTGCCCCGCCGGCGACATCAAAGAAGGCGAGGCGTACATCGAGATCCAGGCACTCGATGCCAAGACCCTCGACAGCCACGGCAATCCGACACGTGTCAAGGTGCGGGTTGAGCAAGCCGAGAACTAGCTTTTCCGGCCGACGCGGCACCGCACGCAATTCACCAGCATTCGTCCAATCATCGCGGGGACGGCCCGCGGCGAATAGAAAGGAACGACCATGGACATCACCAGAAACATGAACGGAGCCAGAGCGCTCGTCGTGGGCGCAGGGCTCGCGCTCGCGCTCGCAATGGGCGCTGCCCCGACGCCAGCTATGGCGGCCGGGCGCGTTGGAACCACGAAAGTAATGGTCAGGACCGAGATCGACAACGTTGAGTTCAAAGTTCCGACGGTTATTCCCTTCGTCGCCAAGGCCGACGGCACGCTTCAGGGCCCCTCAGAAGACGCGACCACCATCGACAATCATTCGGCCTACGGCATCCATGTCACCAACATGAAGATCGACGCCATGAACACCTGGACCATTGCTGCCGACGCCAAGGCCGGAACCGCGCAGAACTCCATCGACTTTAAGGTCGGCCCCGACGGCGCACTCCAGAACGCCAGCGCCGCAATGCAGGGGACGGGCCTCGATCTTTCCAAGAATGCAGCCTTCGACATGGGCTACCAGGGCATTGCCGGCGGCACAGACAAAATTAAGCTCAAGACAAGCGGAAACGTCGCCCGCGTCACGCGCGACATCTTCCACGTAACCGGCGAAGGCGATCAGGTTGCAACGATCACCTGGACGGTCGAGCCCGGTGTGCACACGGCATAAGGCCGTCGCCCTGGCCGCCGCCGTCAGCATCCTAGCGTTTGGGCCAGCCATGGCCTTTGCCCAGCAAGAACAGGCGCAGGCCGCCACACAAGTGACGGTCGACCTCTCGGAGCTCGACCGCGGCGACCGCGAAGAACCGTTGGCGCAGACAGGCGATGGACGTTGGCTCTTGGCAGCAGGCGCCACAGCAGCAGGCGCGGGAACCGCCGGCCTCGGTCTGCACATCAAACGCAGCCAGAAACAAAACACGGACAGGCCGCACTAAATTAGCTAAGGAGACCCCATGGCATCGAAGAACCTTTTGCCCGTCGTCGCACTTTGCGGCGCGCTCGCAACCGGAACGCCTGTCGCCGCTTGGGCGACTCCCGTCATGGCAGACTCCTTACCAGCAGCCCTAAGTTCCGCCCCAAATCCGTCGAGTACCATTGCGTGCGAGCGTTTTTCGATCGCACAGGCCGCGGTCTCAACCTCGGGATGCCTTCGTCGTGATACGGACGGCTCGATAGTCGTGGATATCAAGCGTTCGAACAAGGCAAACGGCTCCCAGGCGGGGTGCACCGTCTGCACGTGGCGCTCGGTTGTGCTCGATGCGGATGGCGATCCATGCAATTTAGAGCTGCGCATCGACATCGCTTCGGTCGATGACTCGGCGAACGGAGCGAAGGTCGCCTTCGACGGTACGTTTTTTGAGAAAGGAAGCGGTATATGTCTGGGCTGCGCCGCCGCGAATGCAGATGATGCGCAGCCCACCCTCTCATTCACGGCATCGTTGCGGCTGACCAAAGCCGGTACCGATGCCATCGCGGCGGGAGAAGCGTCCCTGCTGTTCTACGCCGTCAGCACCAAAGACACAGACGCTCATTTCGAGAAGCCAGCCGGATCACTCAGCCTTACACGAGGGATAGAGGCAGGCCCTATTGAAATCGATGCCCACGCGCAAAGCAGGCAACGCATTCTTGCCGACCCGGCGCTTCTCGAAATGGAGTGGAACGGATCAGGAGCCATCGGAATTCTCCCCTCCGCGCTTGACGCCAAGACGCTCCCCTCAAACGACGAACCCATCAATGCAACCATACAAGAAGAGAGCGCGGACAAAGAAGCAGGTGCGGGCGACACGCCGTCGCCGACAAACAGCGTCCCAGCTTCTTTCGAAGCATCGAATGAGCCCGCTGCCGTTCCAAACGACCCCGAGCTCGCGGACAGCCTGGGGCTTGCTGATCCTCAAGAAATTGATGAGGGTAACTGCTGCGTGCTTGCCGCGCTCGACCACACAGAGGTCATCGACGCTGCGAACATCGAAGTTGCCGCCGCCAATCAGCCCGTCCGCAAGTCGGCCATCATCGCATTTCCCGAATCCATCGAAGTCGTCTTTTTGCCATCGGGCGAGGTCGTGGCCCCAACACTGCTCACCTTGTTGGGCGCCAAGAATACTCGAAACGAAATTAAAAAGGTCACGGTTGTCGACCCTGTAACCACCGCTAAACTGCGTCTATACGCCGTTGCCCCAGACGGAGGCAAGACCTTGGAATTCGATGGCGACACACTCCTAGCCTGGCGACGTCTGGACATTATGCAAGACGTCTCGTATCAGATCGAACTCGTAGGGTTTGATCGTGCCCGCGATGCCAATATCATCGCCGCGGCTATTGAATCCCCACAGCGGCTTATGACGTTGCGCTTTGACTACTATCCCTATGTCCCGACAACCACCTGAGGCTTAAATGCTGCGCACCATTCCTAATACCACTTATATAACGTATTAGATGAGTCGCGATGTGCCTCGCATTTCGTTCTGCTACGATTGCCACGTTGGCATCAATACAGGAGGGCTCATGCCGGGCTTGGGAACAATCATCAACGTTGTGCTTTTAGTTGCGGGCGGTCTTTTGGGATTAGCGGGCGGCCGCTTCATTACACCGCGCATTCAAGACACGCTCATGAAAGCATCGGGGCTGTGCGTCCTGTTTATCGGCCTTGGCGGCACCATGCAAAAGATGCTCCTTATCGATGGGAAGGCGCTGGCGACCACT
>UROJ01000053.1 GCA_900549335.1 uncultured Collinsella sp. | reverse complement strand
GTGGGATCTTTAAATTGCTAGAGCGTTACTAAGTAATTTTTTGCGTCTTCTACACTCATTGCTGCGACGGGTGCATGCGAACAGAGTTTGACATCGTTGGTGACCAGTAGATCTGCTTGAGCGCGTATCGCTGCCGCAATGGTTAAATCGTCTTCGTAATCGCTATGGAGCTCACGCTGCCTGCTCGCCATCCATATGTCGCTCAGGTCACAGGGCACTGGCGTGGCAAGCTGCGACAGCACGCTAAGACAATCCCATGCAAGCGATGTCGCTGCCGCAGCGGCATCTTGGGAAAGAGAACCATGCTCTCGCCGATACCATGCCTTATGTTCGCTTGAAATCAAATAGAACAGGTCTTTGGACGATGTCGCCGCGTACAGCAAATCAGCCTGTGCCGTGCATGCATCGCGTAAAAACTCAATCGCCACCGAACGACCACGTCGTGAGGGAATGAAGTAATCGAGCCACACGTTGGTGTCAACCAAGATGCGCTTTGGAGTCTCACTCATAGAGCCAGCTCATCTCCTCGCCATAGCGATCAGCATAGGCATTCCGTTTGAGCTCTTCGTCGTCCGATGGCTGAGCCTTGACCATATCGATTCCCGACTCACGGCAAGCGGCAGCGAACAGCTTCGACCCCTGATCCATGAGCTCGAGCTTACGTTTGGCGGCCTTTTCGCGCTCGCGCTGTTCCGCCCGGGCACGACTGGGCAGCAGGATATCCTCGAGCGCACCGGGGCGATCGGCCAGCGACGCTGCAAGCTGCCAGAGCGCTCGCACCGCTTGGCTCGGCGTCATACCGGCCTTGGAGAGAGCGGCGTCCCCACTCCTTTTAAGATCGGCATCGAGACGTACGTTGATCTGAGCGGCGGTTGTGGTCATAGCCCCTCCTTAGTACTTCAAAACTATCATAAAATACTATGGTAGATACGTAAAGCATGTAAAGCACTTATAAGCATTAGCCGTACTCTGTACACAAAAAGCCGCCGAGGCGCACTGCACCTCGGCGGCTACGCATCACCGATCTAGTTCGGTTTCACCCCTTGCATTCGCCCAGATAAAACCTGCCAAAATGAACCTGTCCCTTTTTGGCAGGTTTTAGAGCTCCACGCTTTCGGCGCCGTTGATGGTTAGGTTTCGCTCGTAGAAGGCGGTGAGGGCGCGGATGGCGTACATCACGTCGCGCACGCCGCCGGTCTCGTAGCTCGAGTGCATAGCCAGCTGCGGCAGGCCCACGTCTACGGCATGCATGCTCGCCTGCATGTTCGACAGGTTGCCCAGGGTAGAACCGCCGGCCATATCGCTCTTGTTGGCGAAGGCCTGCGTGGGTACATCGGCGTCATCGCAAATGGCCTGGAACACCGCGCGGCTAAAGGCGTCGGTGCAGTAGTGCTGGTTGGCGGCTTCCTTGATGACGATGCCGCCGTTGAGCACAACCTGGTTACGGGCGTCGCACTTCTCGGCGTGGTTGGGGTGCACGGCATGCGCGTTGTCGCAGCTCACGAGCATCGAAGCGGCAAGCGCACGGTGGTACGACTCGTCGTCAAAGCCCAGCGACCCGTTGATGCGGCGCAGCGCGTCGGCCAAGAACGTCGACATGGCGCCCTGCTTGGTCTCGGAGCCAACCTCCTCGTTATCGAAGCAGCAGTAGACCGAGACGTCGTGCGCATTCTCGGCACCCAAAAATGCCTGCAGCGAGGTGTAGGCGCAGGCCAGATCGTCAAGTTTGGGCGTCGAGATAAACTCGTCGGCCCAGCCCCAAATACGTGCATCCTGTCGATTGACCAGGAACAGGTCGCGGCCCAAAATCTGCTCGGGCTCAACGTCCAGCTCGTCGGCGATCAGGGCGTCAAAGTCGCCCTGCTTAAGGTCACCAGCGCTGATGAGCGGGCACAGGTCAACGGCTCGGTTGGGAGCAAAGCTCTCGTTAACGCCACGGTTCATGTGGATGGCAAGGCTCGGAATAATGGCAACCTCGCGCTCGGTGGCAAGCAGGCGGCTCTCAATACGGTCGCCCTCGCGCACCAGTACGCGACCCGCGAGCGCCAGCGGGCGATCGAACCAGGTGTAGTCGATCATGCCGCCGTAGGCCTCGGTGTTCAGGCGCAGCGTCTCGCCCGCACCATCGAGCTCGGGCACGGCCTTGACCTTAAACGTCGGCGAATCGCTGTGCGACGCCGTGAGCTGAAAATGATAGTCACCGGCAACGCCGTCCTCGCCCCACGTCGCGGCCAGGTCCTCGCCCACCTTAAAGGCGATAACGCTCGAGGTGTTGCGCTGCGTGTAATAACGCCCGCCCGGCTCGATATCCCACGCCGCGTTCTCGGGCAGGTAGGTAAAGCCCGCCTCGTCGAGCTCGGCCATAATGGTCGCCGCCGTATGGAACATGCTGGGGCATGCCTCGATAAAGTCGATAAGGTCGTTGGCGGCCTCGATATCGTCGGCCGTCACATGCGCGCGCTCGGGCGTTTCCTGATCCGTCATGCTCTCCCCTTTCGCTGGGTTGATGGTCCCCTCCAGCATACCCCGCCGCGCCAGCGCCGCACTCTTCATTCCGTGCTTAATTCCGCGCCGCTCACCAAGTTGAGTCATCATGTCCGCGCTCCTTTTGCGACAATTGCACTAACAGGACGAGAGGAGTCGTCATGAAGCCACGCAACATTGCCATCGCCTGCGGTGTCGCGGGAGCCGCCGTCGGCCTTGCCGCTGCCACCGGTATCGTTTATCGCAAACAAATCAAGTCCGTCGCGTCACTCAAACGCTTGACCGACTATGCGGATGGCTATGACCTGTACGCAATCGACATTGCTTACGACTACGGCCTTGACCGCATCATCGCCGCTGGCGTGCGCGACGACCAGGCCTACATCGATGCCGTGGTGGCGCAGGTGCTCCCCGGCGTGCCGGCACATGTCCAGGCACCCCAGTTTGCCTGCAGCGCTTTTGTCGCCGTAGATGCCGAAGGCCGCGTGCGCACCGGTCGCAATTACGACTTTAAGGACGACACCTCGGCGCTGCTGGTGCGCAATCACCCGCGCGACGGCTATGCCTCCATCGGGTTTGTCGCCCTTAACAACCTGGGCGCCAACACTCCACTTGACTCCGTCGCCGGACGCGCCGCCGCACTCATGGGCCCGTTTGCCCAGCTCGACGGTGTTAACGAATGCGGCGTGTCCATTGCCGTACTCACCCTGGATTCCAAGCCCTGTGACCAGGACACGCAACGCCCCGTCATCAACACTTCGCTCGCCATCCGTCTGGTGCTCGACCGCGCGGCTACCACGCAAGAGGCCGTCGACCTACTTTCCGCCCACGACATGCACGCCATGGCCGGACGCGATTACCACTTCTTTATCAACGACGCCGCCGGTGACGCACGGGTGGTGGAGTGGGATCCGCGCGATCCCGACCGCGCATGCAAGGCGACGCCCGTGCGTCAGGTCACGAACTTCTACGCCTGCTATGGTGACGAAGTGCTGCCCAACCAAAAGAATGGCGAGCTGGGCCATGGTAAAGAGCGCGCCATCGCAATCGCCGATGTCCTTGACGCCCATGTCGGTGCCCAGGACGAGGCAGTCGCTTGGAAGGCCCTACGCGCTGCAGCGCAAGAACCCAATCCGAAAGACATCACCAGCAATACGCAATGGTCGGTCATCTTTGACAATACCGAGCCCGCTGCCGCCATCACGCTGCGCCGTCACTGGAGCGACGTCGACGCCTTCGCACTGTAAGGAGCTGGCACCGTCGTCCTTACGCCCGCCTGACGTTGTTTACATTTCTATACGCTTGAGCTAACACGTTTTACCCCCGCATCAACAGTGTGCGGGGGTAAACTTATGCGCATGTTATAACTTGCCCGGAAGGATTCACCATGCTTAGGATCGGTCTTCTTACTAGTGGCGGCGACTGCCAGGCGCTCAACGCCACCATGCGCGGCATTGTCAAAACGCTTATGACCAATAGCGAAGAACCTATCGAGATTTATGGCTTTGAGGACGGCTATCAGGGCCTTATCTACAGCAGGTTCCGCGTCATGTCGCCCGCCGATTTTAGCGGCATCCTCACCCGCGGCGGCACCATCCTGGGCACGAGCCGCACGCCGTTCAAGCGTCTGGATATTCCCGAGGCCGATGGCGTCGAGAAGGTACCCGCAATGGTCCACACCTATCATAAGCTGCAGCTCGACTGCCTGTTTATGCTGGGCGGTAACGGCTCCACCAAGACCGCCAACCGCCTGCGCGAAGAGGGCCTCAACGTTATCGCGCTGCCCAAGACCATCGATAACGACACCTGGGGCACCGAGCTGACGTTTGGCTTTACGAGCGCCATCGACGTCGCCACCAAGTGCATCGACGACATCCACACCACCGCTTCGAGCCATGGGCGCGTGTTCGTTATCGAGATCATGGGCCACAAGGTTGGCTGGATTCCACTGTACGCCGGCGTCGCGGGCGGCGCGGATGTCATCCTGATTCCCGAGATCCCCTACGACATGGATAACGTCATCAAGACCATCGAGCATCGCATGGAAACCGGCAGCCGCTTTACCATCGTGGCCGTCGCCGAGGGCGCCATCTCCAAGGAGGACGCGGCGCTGTCCAAGAAGGAGTACAAGAAGAAGCTCGCCGAGCGTACGAGCCCCTCGATTGTCTACGACATCGCCAAGGAGATCGAAGCCAAGACTGGTCGCGAGACCCGCGTCGCCATCCCCGGCCACACGCAGCGCGGCGGCCAGCCCGACGCCCAGGACCGCATCTTTGCGACCCAGTGCGGCGTCGAGGCGGCACTCGGCTGCCTACGCGGCGAGTTTGGCTACATGATTGCTCTGCGTGACGGCAAGATGTGCCACATGCCGCTCGAAGATGTCGCCGGCAAGCTGAAGTTTGTCGACCCCCAGAGCGACCTGGTGCGCGAGGCCAAGGCGTTGGGCATCAGCTTCGGCGACGAATAGCCTCGGCTGGAACCGCCCCCATCGGAGGCCCCAGGGCTTACCTCCCAAATCGTCCTCGGACATGTCAGGACCCCGCCGTGCGCTTCGCGCGGCGGGGTCCTTCCGTCCTGCGGAAAGATTTGGGAGGTAAGCCCTGGGGCCTCCTGCGGTAACTAGGGAGGCCGAAGCTATTCGTCTTCTTGCTGCGGGTGCCTGGGGTAGGATGCGGCGTGCATTTTTGGGAGTATTCAGCAGCCGAGGGTGCCTGCATACTGGATTTTGGGCGAAAGGCAGGCACTGTGGGCCGCATCCTGTAAAAAATGATCGGTCCTTGAGGCATTGGGGGTCCAGGACCAGGGCATTCAGCGCGGTTTTGTGCACCCGTTCCCGCACCTGCGGACTCCGGGATGCTGAATACTCCAGATTTTGCACGCCGCCCCCTGGGGTACCTGCGGGCAAAAAGCAACCGCTCCGTCGAAGTATGCATTCGGCGGGGCGGTTTATGCAAAAAGGCGGTTGTGGATGCGTCGGTAGCTCGCTACAGCTTGAATCCCAGGACAGGTTACTCGGCGCTCTTGAGGGCGCCGACCATGTCGATCTTATTGAGGGTACGGTTGGTGGCGAGGTTGACGATAAACGTAAAGCCGAAGGAAAGCACCACGGCAAGCACGTAGCTCAGCGGCTCGACTTCGACGTCAAAGTACAGCGACGGCATCTGCAGGATGTACGTAAAGCTCTCGGCAAGCAGGCCACCCAGCGGCACGCCCAGTGCGGTGCCAATCGCCGTGAGGATCAACGTCTCCTTGTTGACGTAATGGTGTACCTCGCCACGGCGGAAGCCCAGCACCTTGATGGTCGCCAGCTCGCGCTCGCGCTCGGAGATATTCGTGTTGGACAACGTAAACACCACCACAAACGACAGGCACGCCGCCATAAAGGTCACGAGCACCACGACGGAATTGATGATAGTGAAGTTCGCCTCGTAGTTCTGCCAATGTTCGGCCGTGCTCGAGATGGTGAGCCAACCGTCACTCTTAAGATTCTTGCTAAACGCAATCTGGTCGGCCGACGAGCCCTTAAGCAGCACAAAGATGCCGTTAAGACGCGCGCTTCGGCCGAACGCGCGCTCATAGGTGCCCTGCGTCATATAGAGCGTGTTGCCCAAATAGTTGAGCGAGATGTCGCTGACTTTGACCTTGGCGACGTTGAGCGACGAATCCTGGACCTGCGCCGTGTCGCCCGGCTGAATCCCAAGAACCAGCTGTGAACTCTTGCTCAGATACACGTCTCCGTCACGCAAAGACAGTGGCTCTTTGGACTCATCCTCGAGACGCGCGTAGTCGTCCAGGTCGTTCGTGCGGTCATCGGGCACCACGATCAGCTGCACGGTCTCGCTCTTGCCGCCAAATGTAAAGGTGACGTTGTCGGTCATAATCGGCAGCGTCGAAGACACCGTCACGTTAGAATCCTTAGCCGCGCTGCGCTCATCCAATGCCGCGCACGTCTGCGAAAAATCGTCGGGATTGGCAACCGCCAGCAAGTCATAGCGCGTGATATGCCCATACTGCTTGGGCGAAAGCGCGACCGACGTGTCGCGAATACCCATACCGCAGATCACAAGCGCGGTGCAACCCGCGATACCGAAGATGGTCATAAAGGCGCGCTTTTTGTAGCGAAACAGGTTACGTGCTGCCACCTTGTTCAAAAAGCCCATGCGGCGCCAGATAAAGCCGATGCGTTCGAGCAAGATACGCGAGCCGGCGCGCGGGGCCTTGGGGCGCATGAGCGAGGCCGGAGTCTCGGCCATCTCGTGGCGGCAGGCGATAATCGTGGCGCCCACCACGCCCACGGCAAACAGCGCCACCGAGACGATCGAGGACACGATGTCGTACGAAAGCAACATCTGGGGCAGCGAGTACATGTCGTCGAACACCGTAAACAGGAACAGCGGCAGGCCCACAAATCCGATGATGTTGCCGAGCACGCCGCCGATCAGACAAGCCCACAGCGCATAGTCCACGTATTTGGACAGGATGCGTCCGCGCGAATAGCCGAGCGCCTTATACAGGCCGATGAGCGTGCGCTCCTCCTCGACCATACGCGTGGCGGTGGTAAGGCTGATGAGCACGGCGACGATAAAGAAGATGAACGGGAACACCGTGGCGATGGCTTCAATTGACGAGCTATCGCTCTCCACGCTCGAGTAGCTTGCGATATTGCCGCGGTCCTGGATGTACCAGGTGCATTCGCCCAGGTCGGAAAGCTCGGCGCGGGCGTCGGCAAACTGTTGGTCGGCGGCGGCACGGCGCTGGTCCAGGTCGGCTTGCGCCTGCGCACGCTCGTCGCTGCCCTCGGCCATGCGATTGATGTTGTCCTGCTCGATCCCAAAGAGCATGGCGGCCTGACGCTCGGCCGCATCCAAGCTTGTCGGCGTGTCGACCGTCAGCTCCTGAGCGCGCGCCTTCTCACGCTCCTCGCGGATCTTCTCTATATTGCCCTTGACCTCATTGATCTTTGCCGCGTAGGCATCCGAATATGAGTTGAGATCCTTGGCTCCCTCGACGACCACGTGGACCGCGGAGTAGGAAGAAGATGTCGCGGCGTCCTCGCTCACATAGAACTTATAGTCCGCCGCCGAGGCGGCACGGAAGGCGTTGACCGTCGAGTCGGAGCTCACATCAGTGGGATCGAGAACCTCGGCCGTGATGGTGTAATCGCCATCGGCAAACTGATCCTTGGCGCTTTGGTTCGACGAGCTCGCATCGTTGGCAGCAAAGCTCACCGTATCGCCGAGCTTTTTGCCCGAAGCCTTCAGGAACTTCGAAGTCACCGCGACCTCATCGGCGCTCTCGGGCAAATCGCCGTTCACGAGCACTGGCTGATCGATATTCTCCTTGGAGAGACTTTGCACGACCACGCGCTCGCGCGTTGTGCCCACGGCGGTGTAGGCGGTCTCGGTGTAGATGCCCTCGGCCGTTTCGACGCCATCGACCTCTTGGATGGCGTCGAGATCATCGTCAGTCAGGCCATAGGTCGACTGCACGTTAATGTCATAGACATTTTGCTGGTCGAAGTAGGCGTCAACCGAATCGCACAGGTCCTCGCAACCCGCCTTAAGGCCGCACATCACGCTCACGCCGAGCGCGGTGATCACGACGATAGACAAGAAGCGTTTGAGGCTGCCGCGAATCGTGCGGTAGACACCGCGGCGAAACACCGTCGGCACCATATCGTTTGAGCTTTGGGCAGTGCGGTAGGTCGTAAAATCCTGCTCGCGCTCCGTGTTCTGCGCGTCGCGGCGTTGGCTGTTTTGGCGGTCCTGATCCATGGGCGCTACCACTCGATCGTCTCGATAGGCACGGGATTTTGCTGGACCGTCTCGCTCTCCACGCGGCCGCTCTTAAAGCGAATCAGGCGATCGGCCATGGGCGCGAGCGCGGAGTTGTGCGTGATGATGATGACCGTAATGCCCTGCTTGCGGCAGGTATCCTGCAGCAGCTGCAAGATCTGCTTGCCGGTTTTATAGTCGAGCGCGCCCGTGGGCTCGTCGCACAGAAGCAGCTTGGGGTTCTTTGCCAGTGCGCGGGCGATGGACACGCGCTGCTGCTCGCCGCCCGAAAGCTGTGCCGGAAAGTTGCCCAGGCGCTCGCCCAGGCCAACCTGGCGAAGCGTTTGTTCGGCATCGAGCGAATCGGGGCAAATCTGAGCTGCGAGCTCAACGTTTTCGAGGGCCGTCAGGTTGGGGACCAGATTGTAGAACTGGAAGACAAAGCCGACGTCGGCGCGGCGGTATTCCACGAGCTGCGCCTCGTTAGCGGAGCTCACGTCGCGCCCGTCCACCGTCACGGTGCCGGAAGTTGCCGTGTCCATGCCGCCCAAGATGTTGAGCGCCGTCGTTTTACCGGCGCCTGAAGCACCCAAAATGATGGCGAGCTCGCCGCGCTCGACCGTAAAACTCGCGCCGTCGAGTGCGTGAATGCGGGCGTCGCCCTCGCCGTATGCCTTGATGACGTCTTTGAATTCGATATAGGCCATCGATTAATTCCCATCTGGTCGGATAACTCTTTAGTATTACCCATTTCGCACCGACCAAAAAGGGACAGGTTCATTTTGGCA
>UROJ01000052.1 GCA_900549335.1 uncultured Collinsella sp. | reverse complement strand
CGCGCACCGCCTGCTCCATCGCCCGCGACCTGCGCCGCGAGACCTTCAACAAGGTTATGCACTTCTCGCCGGCCGAGGTGGGCAAGTTTAGCCAAGCCTCGCTCATCACCCGCTGCACCAACGACATTCAGCAGATCCAGATGGCCGCAACCCTGTTTATCCGCATGTGTCTACTGGCGCCCGTCATGGGCATCGTCGCCGTCATGCGCGTCCTGGCCAACCACACCGGCCTGGAGTGGACCATCGCCGTGGCCATCATCGCCGTCTCGGCCGTCGTCGGCGTGCTTATGGGCCTCACCATGCCCAAGTTCAAGAAGATGCAGAGCTTTGTGGACCGTGTGAACCTTACCGCCCGCGAGCTGCTCGACGGTCTTATGCCCATCCGCTCGTTCAACCGCGAGGAGCATGAGCTCGAGCGTTTTGACAAGGCTTCGCTCGACCTTATGACCACGCAGCTCTACACCAACCGCGCCATGAGCTTTATGATGCCGCTCATGATGCTCGTCATGAACTGCATCACCGTGCTTATCGTCTGGTTTGGCGCGCAGGGCGTGTCCGACGGCGTGATGCAGGTCGGCAACATGATGGCGTTTATCTCCTACACCATGCAGATCGTCATGGCGTTTATGATCCTCACCATGGTTTCGGTCATCCTGCCCCGCGCCGAGGTCGCAGCCGAGCGCGTGGAAGAGGTCATCACCTGCCCCACGAGCATCAACGACCCCGCCTCGCCCAAACTGCCTGCTGCCAGCGCGCCGCGCGGTGAGCTCACCTTCCGTGACGTGAGCTTCCAGTATCCCGATGCCCGCGCCGACGTCATCAGCGGCGTGAACTTCACCACGCACGCCGGTCAGATGCTCGGCATCATTGGTTCCACGGGCTCGGGCAAGTCAACGCTCGTGCAGCTCATCCCGCGCCTGTACGACGTCACCGGCGGCAGCATTTCGCTCGACGGCATCGACGTGCGCGATATGACCCTTTCCGAACTTCGCCGCCGCATTGGTTACATCCCACAGCAGGGGCGTCTGTTCTCGGGCACCGTGGAGAGCAACCTTAAGTTTGCCGGCGACATGGTGAGCGACGAGGACATGCACCGGGCGGCACGCATCGCCCAGGCCGAGGACTTTATCGCCGAGCGCGAGGGCGGCTACGACTCCCCTATCAGCCAGGGCGGCTCCAATGTTTCGGGCGGTCAGCGCCAGCGCCTGGCCATCGCCCGCGCGTTGGCCAAAAAGCCCGAGGTCGTGGTGTTCGATGACTCGTTTAGCGCCCTCGACTACAAGACCGACGCGCGTCTGCGCGAAGAGCTGGCCAAAAACGTTACCGACGCCGCGCTCGTGGTCGTGGCCCAGCGCATCGCGACCATCATGCACGCCGACCAGATCATCGTGCTCGACGACGGCCATGTGGTGGGCACCGGCACGCACGAGGAGCTGCTGCACAGCTGCCCGGCGTACCTGGAGATCGCACAGTCGCAGCTTTCCGCCGAGGAGCTGGGGCTCACCCAAGAAGAAATTGCAGCCGTTATGGAAGGAGGCGAGCACTAATGGCAGACGAGACCAAGACTCAGATTCCCAAGCCCACCCGCCAGCGTGGTCCCATGGGCCGCATGGGTGGCATGCGCCGTGGCGAAAAGGCCAAGGACTTTAGGGGCACCATGAGGCAGCTGCTCGGCTATATCGGTCGACACAAGGTTGCCGTGCTTGCCGCCGTCGCCTTTGCCGTGTGCTCGGTCGTCTTTAACATTGTGGGACCCAAGGTGCTCGGCCAGGTTACGACCAAGCTATTCGAAGGCCTGGTCGCCAAGGTCAACGGTACGGGCGACGTTGACTTTGCCTGGATCGCCAAGACGCTCGGCTTTTTGCTCTGCCTGTATCTGGCAAGCTCTGTTTGCAGCCTCATCCAGGGCTGGCTCATGACCGGCGTCACGCAAAAGATCTGCTACCGCATGCGCAAGGAGATCGCCGCCAAGATCGCCGTCGTGCCGATGAGCTACTTCAACGGCCACAGCAAGGGCGACGTGCTCAGCCGCATCACCAACGACGTCGATACGCTCGGCCAGTCGCTCAACCAGAGCGTGACACAGCTCATCACGTCGGTGACGCAGATTATCGGCGTGCTCGTCATGATGCTGTCGATCAGCCTGCCGCTCACCGGCGTCACCGTGCTCACGCTGCCGGCTGCCGCAATTATCCTGACCGTGATGATTCACTTCTCGCAGCCGTACTTCCGCGAGCAACAGCAGGTCCTGGGCGCCGTCAACGGCATTATCGAAGAGGATTTTGCCGGCCAGAACGTTATTCAGGTGTTCGACCGCGCCGAGGCCTCGATCGAAGAGTTCGACCATCAAAACGACCGCCTCTTTATTAGTGGCTGGCGTTCGCAGTTCCTGTCGGGCCTGATGATGCCGCTTATGAGCCTGGTGGGCAACATGGGCTACGTGGGCGTCGTCGTGGTGGGCGCGCAGCTCGCGCTGACCGGTAATGCCACGCCCGGCGACATCCAGAGCTTTATCCAGTACGTTCGCAACTTTACGCAACCCGTGCAGCAGCTGGGCAACGTAAGCAACACGATGCAGTCGATGGCCGCTGCCACCGAGCGCGTCTTTGAGTTCCTGGCCGCGCCCGAGGAGGAGCAGAAGGCCGACGCGCAGATTCCCGAAAAGCGCCCCGGCCACGTGGAGTTTGACCATGTCAAGTTTGGCTACACGCCCGACAAGACCATCATCCACGACTTTAGCTGCGAGGCGCAGCCCGGCCAGACCATCGCCATCGTCGGCCCCACCGGCGCCGGCAAGACCACGCTCATCAAGCTACTGCAGCGCTTCTACGACGTGGACGGCGGCTCGCTGCGCGTCGAGGGCGTCGACGTGCGCGACTGGGACCGCGCGGCGCTGCGCGGCGAGTTTGCCATGGTGCTGCAGGATACGTGGCTGTTTAACGGCACCATCCGCGAGAACATCCGCTACGGACGCCCCGATGCAAGCGATGCCGAGGTCGAGGCCGCAGCACGCGCCGCACGCTGCGATCACTTTATCCATACGCTCGCCGGCGGCTATGACTTTATGATTAACGAGGAGGGCACTAACCTGTCGCAGGGTCAGCGCCAGCTCGTGACCATCGCCCGTGCCATTTTGGCCGACCGCCCGGCGCTGATTCTGGACGAGGCGACCTCCAACGTCGATACCCGCACCGAGGAACTCATTCAGCGCGCCATGGATGCGCTGATGCAGGGCCGTACCAGCTTTGTCATCGCGCACCGCCTGTCCACGATCCGCAACGCCGACGTGATCTTGGTAATTCGCGACGGCGACATCGTCGAGAAGGGCACGCACGACGAGTTACTCGCCCAAGGCGGTTTCTACGCCGACCTGTACAACTCGCAGTTCGACGAAGCAGCATAAATTCGGCCGCAAGGAGCGAATAACGCCCGAGAACGGGGGCGCAGGACAACCTGCGCCCCCGTTTTTTCGTCCACGGCACTCGAATTAGCTCTCTTGGGGCCCGATTGACAGCCCCTTCCGGACCCTGTGGCCAAAAAAGGTCAAATATGAGTACTGTTACATTTTTAGTAGCAGCCAAAACCGCCTCAAATGACCTCTTGCGGCTTCTATACGCCTTCAAATTAATCAAAACGCCCGTTAACATGCTTCTGTGTGCCAACGTTAATGAACATATTTGCTGTTGTGCCTATTATCTTGTAAGCTCGATATGAGACTACGCCAGCAACAGTACTCATATTTGCCATTTTTTGCCCACGGGGTATGCCGCAGAAGATCCAACTTGCTCCAGCGTGCCGTACGCCGACCCCCCCTTCCGGCGAGTGCCGACATTTTCCCAGATAAAACCTGCCAAAATAAACCTGTCCCTTTTTGGCAGGTTTTGGGGTGACGAGGGCTTGCACTTTAGCGTGCGACAGCGGATAATGCCGTGCATTCGACAATACGCTTTTTGCTCTTTCTATAGATTGAGGAGGCCCCGCATGGCCATGGAATTCAAACGCAGGCTGCCGATCCCCATGGAGATCCGCGAGGAAATGCCACTTTCTGCCGAGCTTACCGCCAAAAAGCAGGCATTTGACGCCGAGGTCGCCAAAGTCTTTACCGGCGAGGACGCACGCAAGGTGCTCATCATCGGCCCGTGCTCTGCCGACCGCGAGGACTCGGTACTTGAGTACATGAATCGTCTGGCCAAGACCGCCGAAGAGGTCAAGGACAAGCTCATCATCATTCCGCGCGTCTACACCAACAAGCCGCGCACCAAGGGCACCGGTTACAAGGGTCTGCTGCACAACCCCGATCCCGAGGCGCCCGACGACCTGCTCGAGGGCGTCAAGGCCATCCGCCATATGCACCTGCGCGTTATTGAGGAAACGGGCTTCTTCACCGCCGACGAGATGCTCTATCCGTCAAACTACCAATACCTCGTTGACCTGCTGAGCTATGTTGCCGTGGGCGCACGCTCGGTCGAGAACCAGGAGCATCGCCTGGTGTCGAGCGGCATTTCGGTACCCGTCGGCATGAAGAATCCCACTGCCGGCTCTACCACCGTTATGCTCAACTCCATTTACGCCGCGCAGGCGCACCAGAGCTTCATCTTCCGCAACTGGGAGGTCGAGTGCGACGGCAATCCGCTCGCGCACGCCGTTATGCGTGGCTACATCGGTCTCGATGGGCGCACCTACCCCAACTACCACTACGAGCACCTGGAGCGCCTGGCCGAGCGCTATACCGAGCATGCCGGCTACGCCAATCCGGCAGCGGTCATCGACTGCAACCACGACAATTCGGGCAAGCGTCCGCTAGAGCAGTATCGCATTTGCAAGGAGGTGCTCGACAGCTGCCGCCGCAACGAGTCCATCTCCAAGCTGGTCAAGGGCTTTATGATCGAGTCCTACCTGGAGGATGGCAACCAGCCGGTCGATGGCGGCGTCTTCGGCAAGTCGATCACCGATCCGTGCCTGGGCTGGGAAAAGACCGACTACCTCATCCACGAGATCGCGGAACGTATTTAGTTACGCGGTTTTACCAAACCGCGTAACGACTCGACGCTGCAAACCCGCCAGAACGGCAATCTGCCTTTCAGCTTCGACGGCATGACCAAAAGGTCAATGCCGCCTCGCTTCAAGGCACCTTGCTCGCTCTGGCGGGTTTTCGCTGACGTTTTTCGACCTGCATCGTTGCCAGGGTTGGCACCAATGACTAATGCGGTAACAAGCTACGTCGGTCCGATTGATCGGCTGGGTTTCCGAGGTGCGGCAGATTGCCCTGAAAGAGGAGGGCATAGACCTTAAGGGTCATGCCCGACGATTGAAGGGCAAGGTGCCGTGTCTCGGGAAGACAGACAGTTACGCCGAGGGTTCCTGCTGCGTAATGCAGTGGATGTTTCCGCCACCGAAAACGACTTGCTCGGACTGAACGCCGACGCACTTGTAGACGCCCTCGCCCCAGACCTCGTCGTAGATTTTCTGGAGCGTGTCAACGGCAAGCTGGTCGTTCTCGTCGCCGTACTGCGGGACGATAACGCCGTGGTTGGTGACCAGGTAGTTCATGTAGGAGGCGATCAGCGGCTCGTCGGCGACGCGCGGCTCGGCATTCTCGTCGGCGTCGATGGTGCCGCAGGAAGCCTGATCCATGAACAGCGGGTTCACAGGCATGCAGAGCTTGTAGACCTTCATCTTGCGGCCCTTGGCGTCAACGGCGTTGGAGAGGGTCTCGTAGACGGCGTGGCACTGCTCGTAGAACGGATACTCGGGATCGTCGGTCCAGATGCAGGCCATGACGCCCGGAGCGATGAACGTGGCGACGTCATCGATGTGGCCATTGGTCTCCTCAGGGTCGATGCCCTCCTTGACCCAGATGACCTTCTCGACACCCAGGTACTCCTTGAGGTGCTCGTCCATATAGGCGCGAAGTTCCTCGCTCCAGGGCTCAAACTTCCTCTTGAACTTGGGCCAGATGGACTCGGGGTCCTCTTCCTCCTCCAGAACCGCAGAGCAGGTGCGGCCCGGGGAAAGCAGGCACTGGTCGGTCACGACCACGGTGCCTTCGCCGTCGACGGTGATGGAACCGCCCTCGAGGATCATGTCATCGGGACGATAACGACGGCAGCCGGAAAGCTCAGCTATCTTAAGGGCGATCTGCTCGTCCTTGTCCCAAGGGAAGTACAGACCATCGACAAGGCCGCCATAAGCGTTGAAGTGCCAGTGGTTGGCACGTTTCTCGCCCTTGTCGTTGATGACAAAGGTGGCAGCGGTGTCGCGGAACCAAGCGTCGTCGGTGGTCATCTCGATAACGGTGACGTTCTCGTCTTCCTCAAAGACGGCCTTGCAGTTGGCGTAGTCGGCCTGATTGGCGCATATGGTGACCGGGGTGAACTCGGCAATGGCGCGAGCGATGGCGGCATACTGCTTCTGAGCTGGCTTGGCGCCATGGGCCCAAGTGTCGGTGCGATGGGGCCAAGCCATCCACACGCGATCCTGCGGAGCGAACTCAGCGGGCATAAAGAAGCCGTCGGCCTTAGGGGTGGACTCGGACTCGGTGATCGTACGCATAAGATTTCCTCCAAATCGAACGACCGCTTGCTGCGGACGGGTTACCCGCAGTCTAAAACCAAGAGGTGGCGGACGCCCGTTCCCCGGCAAAGGTCGGGGCGCCCGGCGCCGGTTTTCACAGAGTCGCACCGGCAAGCGACGACGTAACCTGGCGCGCGGAGACAAAATGCACGAAGGATACGGAAGAGAGATTGGGGCGGGCGGTGGTTACCGGAGCTATCGCTCACACCCACCCCGGGGAATGGTCAAGTGGCAAGGAGGGTTGGAGTCCCGAATCCGGATGCTCTAGTTCTCCTCGGTCTCGGCGGACTCCTCAGCGAGGCGCTGAGCAGCCAGCTCGGGAGTGAGACCCTTGTACTCGGTCTCGCGGCCCTTAGCACTGACGACGCGGACAACCTCGCCAATAAGCAAAAGCACGATGAAGATCACGATCATCGGGACCTTATCGCCAATCTCATCGACAGAGAACGGAATCAGCGTTGCAACGATAGCCAGAATCAGCTCGATGCAGGGAATAGCCAGCATGACCTTCATCATGGGGCCCTTAAACGGGAACGTAAAGATGCGCTCACGGTTGGGATCGTTCTTACGAAGGTTGAGGAATGCCGGGAACATCGGGATGTAGGTCAGCAGCAGGAAGACGACGGAGGTGCCGAAGAGCATCCAGAAGACACCGTTGGAGATGGCGTCGATAGGAACGAGCTGAAGGCACAGCACCAGGGAGGCGACGATGGCGTTGACCAGGTTGGCGCCGTTGGGCATGTCGTCATCCGAGATCATCGAGGCGAAGACCTTGGGCATGTTGCCATGCTCGGCAGCATAACGAGCAACGGAGTTGACGCCGAAGGACCAGGCAGCCATGTTGGCGAACAGGGTGATCAGGAAGGCAATGCAGATGACCTTGAAGATCATGGAGTCGCCCACCATGGTCTGGACAGCGTAGATCATGCCGTAGTCGGGATCGATGGAATCGGCCGGCACAGCAGCGCCGATGCCAAAACCAGCGAACAGGTAGATCACGGCGATAGACAGGCCGCCAACGATGATAGCCTTGGGGATATCGCGAGCGGGATCGGCCATATCGTCGGTCATGGTGCAGATGACCTCGAAGCCCATGAAGTTAAAGATGATGATCGACAGGTAGCCGAGCGCGTTGGTGTTGGTGAGCTCGGGCAGGAAGGTGGCAGCGGACATGTCGTTCGCAAAACCGTTCTCCATGGCATACCAAATACCCAAAGCGCCGACGATAACGGCAACGGCAACCTTGATGACGGCGCCGCCGTTCAGGACCCACTCGGAGTCGGCAGCCTTGGAGCGACCCATAAGATAGACGATCCACACAAAGGCAAGGTCGATACCAATCTTGGCAATCAGATTGAACTCGACGCCAAAGACCATGCCCAAAATGTCAGGGAACATGGTGGCCAGCGAGGCAATCCACAGCGGATAGTTAACCCAGTAGTAGTACGAAATGCGAGCACCCCACTTGTCGCCCAGGCCATCGCGCACCCAGTCGTAAATACCACCCTCGCCGTCATAGGTAGTGCCGAGCTCGGCAACGACCATGCCATAAGGGAGCAGGAAGGTCAGAATCAGGAAGATCCACCAGAAGAACTGCTGGTTGCCAATGGCAGCAGCAGGTGCAGCGGCCTCGCAAACAAAGACGACGCAGATGATGGTCGAAATGACCGTCAAGAAGGAAAGCTTCTTCTTTCCGTCGCTCATGATGAGCTCCTTCGCTCAGTCTTGGACAAATCGAGACCCTTAAGATATTAAGACAATTGCCAAGCCTCGGTGAGCGAGCGACAGGAGACGAGCATCCGCCGCCCGCAAACGCGCTTCTACGATGAAGTTACGCGGTTTTGCCAAACCGCGTAACGGCTCGACGCTGCAAGCGCCCCTAGGCGGCAATCTGACGTTCAATCGTCGGTCGCGTACCCAAAGTACGCTTCCCTCCTCTTTCACGTCACCTTGCTCGTCTAGGGGCGCTTTCGCTGACTTATGCTCAACCTGCGATTGTTTTGCTTTGAGTCGGCTATTCGCTGTAGCGGGTGGCGATGGCAGCTTGTACCATGCCGGCGCTCATGAGGTAGGTCACCAAGAAGTAGCCACCGTATGCCGCTAGGAAGATTGCACAGGTGAGGCCCACGGTGCCGCCGATGCTCATAGCTCCGAAAATGCTCACCATCTCGATGATCACCTTAAGTGCCACAAAGGAGTGCGCCAGGCCCACTGCCAGCGGGAACAGGAAGAATACCGCTTGTTGCGCCATCACCGAATGGCGAATCTGGCGGTCCTCACAGCCGATCTGTGCCAGCACACGATAACTGCGGCTGCCGTCGGCCACGTTGGAGAGTTGCTGGATCGACAGAATCGCCGCGCATGCAACGACCAATACAAATCCAATGTAGATGGCTAGGTAGCTAATAAGACCGTTCATTTGCGCTGCTTGTGTGTACATCTCGGAGCGTGTGATGAAGATTCCCCATGACCCCGGCTCCTTGCCGTCAACGAGCAGATTGTCGAGCACAGTGTATTTAATGCTCTCGTCTGCCTCGGTCGTATCCATCCCCTGTTTGTAGTTAACGAGCAGGCTACTGGAATACGGCTGC
>UROJ01000051.1 GCA_900549335.1 uncultured Collinsella sp. | reverse complement strand
TACGTTCCTTTCCCCCGGGGATGTTTCTCCCGGAACGGTTATGACTTTTATCCTACGCCTCGTCGGGGCGGGTAATTACAGCTGTAACGGTTTTGTTACGCATCCTTGGCAGACGGCTTAACAGAAGCAGACTTGGTCTTGATAGCGGCCTTTTTGGCAGCCGGTTTCTTGGCTGCGGCCTTAGCAGCGGGCTTTGCGGCAGCCTTGGCCTTGGTCGTCGTAGCCTTGGCCTTAGCCGGAGCCTTCTTAGCAGCCGCAGGCTTGGGCTTCACCGAAGACATACGCTTTTTGGGCGCAGCCTTGGGCTCCTCGACCACGGGCGGCTTATAGCTGCTGGGACCGCGGCGCTTAAGCACCACGCCTGCCAGACCGGGCACCTTAATCTCAATGGAGTCCATCTGCCCGTTCCAGGGATAGGGCTCGCTCGAGCAGGTGTAGGGCTCTTCGCCGGCATAACCGCTGCCGCCAAACTCGGGACGGTCGGAATCGAAGATGACCTCCCAGTCACCCTCGCGCGGCACGCCCACGCGGAAACTCTCGTAGCTCGCCGGGTCAAAGTTGATCAGGATCACCAGATCGTCGTCGACGTCCTCGCCCTGACGCACAAAGCTCACGATGGACTGCTTGGAGTTGTCCGCATCGATCCAGGTAAAGCCGTCGTCGGTGTAGCCGCGCTCGTACAGGGCGGGCTCGGCGGTGTACAGGTGGTTGAGTGCCTTGATAAACGCCTGATGATGACGGTGGGTCTCGTACTCCTCGGTCAGGAACCACTGGATGGACTCGTAGTAGCGCCACTCAATAAATTGGCCGATCTCGTTGCCCATAAAGTTGAGCTTGGCACCGGGGTGCGTCATCTGGTAGAAAGCCAGCGTGCGCAGGCCGGCAAACTGGCGCCACCAGTCGCCCGGCATGCGGCCGATCAGCGAGCACTTGCCGTGCACGACCTCGTCGTGGCTCAGCGGGCAAATAAAGTTCTCGGTAAAGGCGTACATGATGGAGAACGTGAGCAGCCCGTGGTTGCCGGGGCGCCACGGAAAATCGGTCTGCATGTAGTGCAGGGTGTCGTTCATCCAGCCCATGTCCCACTTGTAGTGGAAGCCCAGGCCGCCGTCCTGCGGCGGATAGGTCACGAGCGGCCACGCGGTGGACTCCTCGGCCATCATCATCACGTCGGGGAAGTGTGCCTCCACGGCGCAGTTGACCTGGCGGATAAACGCGCTGGCGTCCAGGTCCTCCTCGGTACCGTACTTGTTGAACTTCTTTTGGCCCGGATCGTCGATGCCAAAGTTGAGGTACAGCATGCTGGACACGCCGTCCATGCGAATGCCGTCCACGTGGAAGTTCTCGAGCCAGTACAGCACGTTGGAGACCAAGAAGGAGCGGACCTCGCCGCGGGCGAAGTCGAACTTGTGCGTGCCCCAGTTGGGGTGAATCTCGTGCTCAAACAGCATGTGGCCGTTAAAGGTGGCAAGGCCGTGGGCGTCGGCACAAAAACCGCCGGGCACCCAGTCCATGATCACGCCAATGCCCGCCTCGTGGCATGCATCGATAAAATGCATGAGTTGCTGCGGGTTGCCATAACGCGACGTGGCGGCATAGTAGCCGGTCGTCTGGTAGCCCCAGGAGCCATCGAAGGGATGCTCCATGAGCGGCATGACCTCGATATGCGTATAGCCCATGTCGCGCACGTAGTCCACGAGCTCCACCGACAGATCGTCGTAGGTATAGAACTCGCCGCGCTGCGCGGGGAAGGGATCCATGGGGCCAGGATAGTTGCCGTACTCGTCCGGATCGCCCTGTGGCGCGTCGCCGTGGCGCTTCCACGAGCCAATATGCACCTCGTAGATGTTGAGCGGCTGTGACATGTGGTTATGACTGGCGCGGCGCTTGAGCCATGCGGCGTCGTTCCACTTGTAGCCATCGAGGGTCCACAGCACGCTCGCCGTTCCCGGAGGGCACTCGGCCTTAAAGGCATACGGATCGGCCTTATAGAGCTTTTCTCCCTCGTTTGTCTCGATGAGATATTTATAGAGTTGGCCCTGCTCGGCGCCAGGAATAAAGCCTTCCCAGATAGCGCTCGTATGCACGGGCACCAGCGGGTTGGCTTCTTCATTCCAGTCGTTAAATTCGCCAATGACATGCACGCTCTTTACATCGGGCGCCCAAACGCAAAAACGCCAGCCGCGCGTACGGTTCTGCGTGTCGGGATGCGCGCCCATCTTTTCCCAGCTGCGCTCCCACGTGCCGATGCCAAACAGGTAGACATCGTCCTTGGAGAATTCCGGTGCGTGCGGGGCGGCTTTACGGGTAGCGGGCTTTTTAGTTGCTGGCTTTAGCTTTGTATCGCTCACGTTTGATCCCATCATGACGCGGCAGCGTGTTGCCTTGGTGACTAGATGCGAAAGGTCCAAGGCTGCACGAATCGAAGGGACGGCGATAGTTCTATGATTCGTTCCACCTCGCGTGCTCGGTGGAACTTTCGGCAGAAACTACGATAACACCTGTACGTTACTTTTATGAAGGAAAGTGGTTTTAGGGCAGCGTTTAATCGGTAAGCGCCATGTTTAGACCACTGGCAGAATTGCCGTGGTAAAACTCTTGACAGTTTTACCAATTAGGGTTTCAAGATTGTTAGTCTGACGTTTGGTAAAACGTTTTTAGCAGGATGTTTACCATTTGACATCGAAAGGTTCGTTTATGTCCCAGACCGCCGCCCCCAACGTTGCTTTTATTTTCGATTGCGACGGCACACTGGTTAATAGCACCCCCGTTTGGGCCTATGCCCAGCCCGAGTTATTGCACCGCCACGGAGTTGACGTAACGGTCGACGATTTTGCCCAATTTGAGCATTTGTCGCTCGAGGACGAGTGCCAGGCCTACCACGACACGTGGGGCATTGGCGCGAATGGCGAGGAACTGTATCGCGAGCTGAGCGACATCCTGATCGATGGCTACTCCAAGGTGCCACCGCGCGAGGGGCTCTTGGCATTTTTGGAGCAGGCGAAGGCGGCGGGTATTGCCATGTGCGTGGCTACGTCCACTCCGGCCGAGTTGGTGCAGTCCGCGCTCGCTGGTGCCGGGCTCGATGCTTACATGGAGTTTGTGACCACAACGGGCGAGGCGGGACGATCCAAGCAGTTCCCCGACGTATACGAGCTGGCGCTGCGTCGTCTAGAGGAGCGCCATGGGCGCAAGTTTGAGCGCGCATGGGTGTTTGAGGACGCCGTCTTTGGCCTAAAGAGTTCTGGAGTCGTTGGCTTTAAGCGTGTGGGCATTTATGATCCGCACGGCCGCATGAAGCGCGACGATGTGCGCGCCAACTGCGATATCTTTATCGACAGCTACGAGGAGCTGGATCTGGCCCGCGTGCTTTCGTTTGAGGGATAGGCGAGGGTTGTGACTTGTAAGGTATTAGTGGTCTGCGGCTCGCCCGTGGTTGCGAGCGCGGATCTGTTGCGTAGGCTAGCGGGGGAGTGCGACCACGTTGTCGCCGTGGATCGCGGGCTCGACGCGCTGCTGGGCGCCGGCCTGGGCTGCGACGTGTATGTGGGGGATGCCGATACGGTGAGCGACGCAGGCCGTGCGTTGGTCGATGCCGCCGAAGCCTTTGAGGTAGAGCGCCACGACCCTTACAAGGACTATACCGACCTGGCGCTGGCGCTCGATTCCGTCCGCCGTCGCTGGCCAGGTGCCGAAGTGGTAGCAACCTGCGCCACCGGCGGCCGTCCGGATATGGCGCTTTCCGTACTGGGGCTGCTCGCTGGCTATGAGGATGCCCCGGTCTGGATTGCTGAAGACGAGACCACGGCCCGCATCCTCCACGCAGGCGAAACGTGGACCATCGAAGGCACCGAGGGCAAGACTTTCTCCATCATCGCCATAGCCCCTGGGACGGTGGTAAGCGAATGCGGCCTAGAGTGGGAGCTAGACCACAGCCCCCTGGGCCTGTTGGCGGACACAGGCATCAGCAACGTCGTCAGGTCAACAGCCACGATCCAAGTCCACCAAGGCGTCGCAATCGGCTATTTGCTTGCGTGAGGGTTTTATCGGGACGGGGCTGAATTAGCTTATTTTGGCAACGCCAAAAAGGGTATGTAAAATAAGTATTTGGATGTTGTTAAACGATTGGCTGGTTTCTGCAAACGGGATTCTGTTTAATCCAACCACTTGCTTAACAACTTTGCTTTTTGATTAAAGGCCTGAAGTCCACCACGCCTTGGCGGGAAAGTCCTTTCCCCGTCGAGTATTCTCGATCGCGCTCGGGGTCTTCCTCGACGAATTTGCACACACCCTTTGCTATGAGAGAGATGAGCCCTTCAAGCTTGACGACGCAATCGAACTCGCAGTCCTGTTGGCTTCCATGTCCGATTCCTTTATGCCCATAACTCGCGATTATCCCGCGCGCATCGCCCTGTACGCAAACCCCGATGGCTTTGTAGGGGCTATAGTCTTCGCCCCTTCCTTCGATGACCGACGACCCCGCATGGATCACCGCGCAGCGAAGCTGATAGAGATCCGATGCCGTAAAGATGCCTCGCTTCTCTATCGTCTCAAACTCCTCTTTTATCTCATCTGGGCGCTTCTCGCCCTTGCGCGCATTGGTCATTTTTCTCCCATCGTTCGGGAGCCCCAGGTACTCCTCGCACCATTTCCTGTAATCCGTCCCGTCGATGTTCGCGCATACGTCCGGGATGGTCACTACGAGAGTCAAAGCGGCGAGCAGCAGCCCTGCGTCGAAGGCGTTTTCGCACTCTTCCACAAGCCTGCTGGGCGTACGGCAGACGACGGTGGGGAACCCGTATTCGTTGTCGCTGCATTTTAAACACGTAAAGGGCATGGGCTCCCAATCGGCAATTGCTGTCATGCTCATAACACCTCGCCCGTTTCTGCGTCGATTCTCGGACCTGTCCTCGGTTCGATCAACTCATCCACCATCTCGTCGTCGCGGTCGGGCTTGGCCACGAAGAGCGGTCCCGGGACGTCGATGCGCGGGCCAATCGTTAGGCTGCTGCTCGCGATGATGCGATCGTGATGCGGCTTGGGCAGTCCCGGTAGTGTAGGCGGGGTGTAATACTTCGCGCACGTAGTTGAACGCGAGCTCCTCGGCCTGGTCGGTCCTCCCCGGCAAAGACTATTTCAACCAGAGATTTTACAACTTCAATGAGTTGCTCCGTTTTAAATCCAACCATTGGCTTAACAAAATGGTAGGAAACTTTCTTCAACCAGAAAACTAATAAACCCAACAAGTTATTTTCATACCCGCCAAAATAGCTAATTCAGTCCCATCCCAGGAAAACCCGTAAGATAAGACAATCAATCAAAATTCCCCCTTGCATCAAGCAAAACATTCCCCTATACTATCTCCTCGTCACGGGGGCGTAGCTCAGCTGGGAGAGCGCTTGACTGGCAGTCAAGAGGTCAGGGGTTCGATCCCCCTCGTCTCCACCATCGTGAATGCAAAGGCCTTCGGAATTCCGAAGGCCTTTTTTCATGCCAAAATACCTCGCGCCACAAACCACTTCCACACCAACAAAAAGTTGCACAATTTATTTCCCATGTCTGTACATAGTTTGTTAGACAACCGCAATTACCAGTGCAGCTCGCTGCCCCTTTTTGACTTTAGGAACGCTTCTAATTATCGTCAGCACCCCAATAACCTGCGTCAACGTAAACAACTTCCCAAAACAACCCCCTTTAGCACGTCAAATGAACGATATGTTGTCCAACGCAGTCCAAATCAGTTTCACTAACAGCTTGTGCTAGGATAACTAACGTTACATGAGTTCAACTGTGCTCGCGGCTCCAGCAAGTCACAAAGCGCAGGGTCGATCGGCATCCGGCCGTAACGGCGGTGTTAGAAAAACCACGAGCTCCAATATCGATTGCCATGCACGTTTTGCACTTGCTTTTGTGGCTATTTATAAGTTCGCATTAGAAGGTGTAATAAGTTGTTACGGCAAACTACGGCAGTTCTTCAGCTGTTTGCGTGCGGTCCAGTTTTGAAATCGCTTGACCGGCTCGCACGCAGTCAGCTGAGGTTGCAGGCATTCTTGCGATACGTGTCTGTGACCTCTGCGCTGCCTTTATACATACCGTTCACGGTGGGGCAGAGCCACGTGCTTGTCTAACTGGGCTCAGGGTTTGAATATGGAGCGCCTCCGCGCACAAGCGCCCTGGCGAAGCCATACCCAAACCCCGTGAGCCACACGTAAGACAGCAAGGGGGTGGTGCTCGTGTGGTATGTAATCCAGGTCATTAACGGTCGCGAAGATATAATGCGCGAGCGCATTGAGCGTATGGTGCCGGCTGGTGCCATGCAGGAGCTCTTTTATCCCCAATTTCAAACCGAGATTAAAGTACACGGCGAATGGGTCAATACGACCAAGCCGCTCTTTCCCGGTTATCTTATCTGCGATACGGCAGATCCCCGCACCGTGCAACAGTATCTGCTTCGCATGGACGACTTTGCCAGGGTGTTATCCCAGGACGGACAGTTTGTGCCGCTGGCAAAAGAAGAGGTCCAGCTTATTGGCAGCTTTACGCATAGGGGAGACCGTGTAGTGCCCATGAGCGAAGCCCTTAAAGACGGTGACCAGGTCGTAGTTACGGCAGGCCCACTGCTGGGTCACGAAGGCCTTATCAAAACCATTAACAGACGCAAGAGCACTGCTTATTTGGAGCTCGATCTGTGCGGCCGACGCGTTACTACGCGCGTTGGCCTTGCCGTGCTTTCGGCCGAGCAGCGTGTAATGCGCAACCTTAAAAAGGCGATCGCCTAGCTGCAGGCGACTGTTTAACGGAACAAGGAGGATCCCCGAGCCGGTGACGAAGTGTTGGAGGAGAACGTTTTGGATAAAACTCAATATGCAACGGATGCGCCCGCGGGGGCGGCGCTCATTGCTCAGGCCATGGACAGGCGTGAGGGCGCTGGCTGCCACAAGGCCATGCAGTCCATTATGGACTGGGACCGCTCGCGCCTGGCGTACCGTACCGTCAAGCGCGCCTTTGACATCATGTTCAGCGGTGCCGTGCTCGTCGCAATTGCGATTCCGAGTTTGGTGCTGGCGGCACTCATCCGCTTGGAGAGCGAGGGCAGTCCGTTCTATAGCCAGATCCGCGTCGGCCGCACCCGTTCCGACGGTAGTTTAACCACCTTTCGCATGTGGAAGTTCCGCAGCATGTACAGAGATGCCGACGAACGCCTCGCCGAGCTCAAGGAGCAGAACGAGATCGCCGGTGCCATGTTCAAGATGAAGAACGATCCGCGCGTCACCAAGATCGGAAAGTTCATCCGCAAGCACTCCATCGACGAGTTCCCGCAGTTCCTGAACGTGTTCATGGGTCAGATGTCCGTCGTGGGCCCGCGCCCGCCGCTGCCCAACGAGGTGGCCGAGTACACCGAGTACGACCTGCAGCGCCTGGCCGTGAAGCCCGGCATCACCGGCTGGTGGCAGGTTACCGATCGAAACTCAACTGGTTTCGACGGCATGGTCCGCCGCGACCTCGAGTACATAGCCAAGCGCGGAATTGTAACTGACCTCAAGATCGTCTTCCTAACGGTTCTGGAGGTCTTCAACGGGAGCGATGCGTACTAATGCAGCATGTTTTCATCATCGGATCCAAGGGGATTCCGGCAAACTACGGCGGCTACGAGACGTTCGTGGAGAAGCTGACCGAGAATCAGGTATCGCACGACATCAAGTACCACGTGGCATGCGCCGTGGACTCCGCCGAGCAAGTCGGCGAGTTCGAGCACAACGGAGCACACTGCTTCAACGTGCTGCGCAGGCCCGTCGGCGCCGCGAGGGCTATCTTCTACGACATCGACGCCCTCAAGTGGTGCATTGCCTACATCAAGGAGAATCGAGTCCAGCACCCCATCGTCTACGTACTGGCCTGTCGCATCGGGCCGTTCTTCGGCAGGTACGTGAACAGGATCCACGCCCTTGGCGGCGAGGTCCTCGTGAACCCCGACGGGCACGAGTGGAAGCGCGCCAAGTGGAGCGCACCAGTCCGCAAGTACTGGAAGCTCTCGGAGCGCGGGATGGTCAAGCACGCCGACCTGATGGTGTGCGACTCCAAGAACATCGAGAAGTACATCCGAGGGGAGTATGCCGACCTGCACCCCGAGACGACCTTCATCGCCTACGGGGCCGACATCAAGCGCTCAGCGCTCGCTGACGACGACCCGAAGTTCACGGGATGGCTCTCCGAGAAGGGCCTCGAGCCCTTCGGCTACTACCTAGTTGTGGGGCGCTTCGTGCCCGAGAACAACTACGAGACCATGATCCGGGAGTTCATGGCTTCCGACTCCAAGCGAGATTTCGCGCTCGTGACGGGAGTGGACGACTCCTTCCTCGCGGAGCTCGAGCGGAAGACGCATTTCAAGTCCGATCCACGCATCAAGTTCGTCGGGACCGTCTACGACCAAGAGCTCCTCAAGAAGATCCGCGAACGGGCATACGGCTACTTCCACGGCCATGAGGTCGGTGGCACCAACCCGAGCCTCTTGGAGGCCTTGGCTTTCACTCAGCTGAATCTTCTTTTAGACGTGGGCTTCAACCGAGAGGTCGCAGAAGGTTCCGCCCTGTACTGGAACAAGGACCTGGGGAACCTCGCCGCTCTTATCAATTGCGCCGACGTCATGGACGAGGACGAGATTGAGGCCTTAGATGAGGCGTCCACAGATGTTATCCGGAGTCGTTACTCATGGGGCTATATCACCGACTCATATGAGGAATTGTTCCTCGGAAGGGAATAAAAGGACTATGAAAGGCATCATCCTCGCCGGCGGGTCCGGCACCCGCCTGTACCCGCTCACGCTCGTGACCTCCAAGCAGCTGCTGCCGGTCTACGACAAGCCCATGATCTACTACCCGCTGTCCACCCTCATGCTGGCGGGCATCCGGGACATCCTGGTCATCTCCACGCCGACCGACCTCCCCAACTTCGAGCGCCTGCTCGGGGACGGCTCGCGCTACGGCGTGAACCTCTCCTACGCCGAGCAGCCCTCGCCGGACGGCCTTGCGCAGGCCTTCACCATCGGCGAGGACTTCATCGCCGGCGAGCCGTGCGCCCTGGTGCTCGGCGACAACATCTTCTACGGCAACGGCCTGTCGCGCCACCTGACGCGCGCCGTCCAGAACGCGGAGTCGGGCCGCGCCACGGTCTTCGGCTACCACGTGGACGACCCCGAGCGCTTCG
>UROJ01000050.1 GCA_900549335.1 uncultured Collinsella sp. | reverse complement strand
GAAAACCTCCCATTTCCCGATGTCCAAGAAATGGGAGGCAGTTCACTGTCCCCTTCGTGGTGGTTTTTCGTTCTGAGCCAAGGAGATTCATGTTCAATATCGTGCTGTATGCGCCCGAGATTCCAGCCAATACGGGCAATATCGGCCGTACCTGCGTGGTCACTGGCGCCCGCCTGCATCTGGTAGAGCCGCTGGGGTTTTTGCTCGACGACAAGACGGTGCGTCGCGCCGGACTGGGCTACTGGCAAAACTTAGACGTGACGACCTATGCCAGCTGGGAGGATTTCCTTGCGCGCAACGGCCTCTCCCCTGCCGACGAGCGCCTACATCTGCTGACCAAAAAGGCGCGCCGAACCTATGCGCAAAGTACCTACCGCGACGGTGACTATTTGGTCTTTGGCAGCGAGAGCTCGGGCATTCCCGAGGAGCTGCTCGCTGTGGCGCCCACGCGCTGCGAGCGCATCCCTATGCTGCGCGATTGCGACTCACTCAATAACGCCGAGGCTTGGGAAGCCCACGAGGAATCACTCGGGCATACCGAGGACAGCCACGAAGCCATCCTTCAACAGGATATCTGCGGCAACTTCGTCAACCCGGGCGACTACCGCATCAGCGCACTCAACCTCTCCAACAGCGCCGCCATCGTCCTCTACGAAGCCCTGCGCCAAACAGGCTTTCCGGGAATGTGACAAAGGGGCTGTCCCTTTGTCACATTCGGTTAGAGGTAGCGACCGGTGATGCTTGCGGAGCAGGCTGCGATGTCGCCTGGCGTGCCGGCGCAGACGATTTGCCCGCCCGCATCGCCACCGCCCGGGCCCATATCGATCACATAATCGGCATTACGGATAAGGTCGAGATCGTGTTCGATCACGATAACCGTGGCGCCCTTGGCAACGAGGCCGTCGAACACACTCAGCAACACCTGAACATCGAGCGGATGTAGTCCGATCGTGGGCTCGTCGAACACGAATACGGCATCATCCTGCACGCGGCCCATCTCGCTCGCAAGCTTAAGACGCTGAGCCTCGCCGCCCGAGAGCGCCGGTGTGGGCTCACCGAGCGTGAGATAGCCCAAGCCCAGGTCGTGCAAGGTCTGCAAGCGCGCCTGCACCTTTTTGAGTCCCAGCGTGGCGTCGAGGGCCTCGTCCACACTCATGTCCATGAGCTGCGGCAACGTAAGTAGGCTCCCGTCCTTGCCCTCGCGATGGATATGCGAGGCCGCGTCTGCATAACGTGAGCCGCGACATGCCGGACAGACGATCTCGACGTCGGGCAAAAACTGCACGTCGAGCGATATCGAACCCGTGCCATCGCACGTAGGGCAGCGCAGAGTGCCAGTGTTGTAGCTAAAGGCACCCGCCTTGTAGCCGGCTGCCTTGGCCTCGGGCGTACGGGCGAAGGCGCGACGCAGCTCATCATGGATGTCGGCATAAGTTGCCACCGTCGAGCGCACGTTGGCGCCGATGGGCGTGGCGTCAATCAGGTTTGCGCGGGCAATGCCTTCGGCATCGACCCAACGCACGTGCCCCGGCAGGTGCTCGCCGGCCGCCTGCGCCTTAAGCGCCGGGATGAGCGTCTCGAGCACCAACGTCGTCTTGCCCGAACCCGAAACGCCCGTCACCGCGACGAGACAGCCGCGCGGGATATCGACTTCGAGCGGCCTGACGGTATGGATGGCATCGGTCGCCATGCGGATATGGCCCTGGTCGAACATTTCCTCGTCAGTCACCTGCGGACGCAAGCGCTTGGACTCCGAGCGCAAAAACGGGGCGATGCGGCTGCCCTGCGATTGCTCGACCTCATCCACCGTACCCGCGGCAATCACATTGCCACCGCCCGCTCCGGCAACGGGACCCATCTCGACCAGATAGTCGGCTTCCGCTAGAACGCGCGTATCGTGGTCAACAACAACCACGGTGTTGCCGTCATCCACTAGATCGAGCATCACGCCTACCAAGCCGTCGACATTGGCAGGATGCAAGCCAATCGAGGGCTCGTCCAGCACATAGAGCACGCCCGTCGATCGGTTGCGCACCACGCGGGCGAGTTGTACGCGCTGGCGCTCACCCGTGGAGAGCGTGGCACCGGCGCGATCGAGCGAAAGATAATCGAGACCCAGGTCGACCAGACGACGGGCCGTGCTCAAAAATGAATCGCAGATATCCGTCGCCATGGGCTGCATCTCGACCGGCAAGGATGCGGGCACCCCACGCACCCACTCAATCGCCTCGCCCAGCGTCATGGCCGCCGCCTGTGCCAGATTGATACCGCGCACCTGGGGCCGGCGCGCAGCCTCGGAGAGACGCGTGCCGCCGCAATCACGGCACGGTCCCTCGCGCAAAAAGCGCGCAACGCGTTTGAGACCCTTGTCGTCCTTAACCTTGGCGAGCGCATTCTCGACGGTATAGACGGCGTTGTAATAGGTAAAGTCGAGCGGCGTGGCGCCCTCGCCGTTTTTGGGAACGTAGAGAATGTGCTTTTTAACCGCCGGACCATGGAACACGATGTCGCGTTCTTGAGGCGTGAGCTGGTTAAACGGCACGTCGGTGCGCACACCCATCTCGCCAGCCACCTGCTTCATCAGATCCCACATGAGCGTGCCCCAGGGAAGCACCGCGCCTTCGTTGATAGTCTTGGACTCGTCGGGCACCAGGCTCGCCTCGTCCACCTCGCGCATGACACCGGTGCCACCGCAGGTAGGGCACGCACCGCCGCTATTGAAAGCCAAATCCTCGGCACTCGGCGCGTAGAACTCGCGACCGCATGTCGGACACGTGAGTGACAGGCCCGCAGCCACGTTAAGGCTCGGCTCCACACGCGCCCCGCAATGCGGGCACATGTGATGGGCGCAGCGGCTAAAGAGCAGGCGCAGGCTATTGTTGAGCTCGGTCATGGTGCCAAAGGTCGAGCGCACGCCTGGCACACTGGGACGCTGATGCAACGCGAGCGCCGCCGGCACATGCAGTACCTCGTCCACCTGGGCGTGTTCGGCCTGCGTCAGACGACGACGGGTATAGGTGCTGAGCGCCTCCAGATAGCGGCGCGAGCCCTCGGCATAAAGAACTCCCAGCGCCAGCGAGCTCTTGCCCGAGCCTGACACGCCGGCAATACCCACGAGCCTTCCCAGCGGGATATCGATATCGATGTCCTTGAGGTTGTGTACACGCGCGCCACGCACCTCGATAGCACTTGGTTGTTGCGACACCGTCATCGCTCCCCTTCTGCTCGCCCACGCCAGTCTTCGCGGGTCAAATACGTAAAGTACTCGGTACGCACATCGCCCATAAGCTCGCAGGGCACATCGCGCTCAACGTGATGTGGCGTGAATCCACACTTTTGCTGAACGCGTAACGACTTGTTATTGTCCTCGTAGTATCCGCACCAAAGCGCCTTGCAGCCAAGCGTTTCGAACGCATAGCGCTGCATGGCTCGTACCGCTTCGGGAGCAAAGCCTCGGCCCCAGAACGGCTTGGCGATCCAATAGCCCACTTCGAGTTCGAGACCGTCATCTCGACGGTTTGACTCGCAGCGAGATGGCATGAGTCCGATACTACCCACGGGCTCATCTGTCGCAGCCAGGCAAACGGCAAAGGTATGGGGCGCCGCAAAGACTGTCCGAATGATCTCCCTGCTCTCCTCAATGCTTCGATGGGGCGGCCAGCCCGCAGCCGGCCCCACGTCCGGGTCGCTCGCATATGCAAACAGGCTCTCCGCATCCGTCTCGCGCCACGGGCGAAGCGTCAAGCGCTCGGTATGAATCACCATAATTCAGCCTCTCAAATATCGATGTGACAAAGGGGCCGTCCCTTTGTCACATTACTCATGCCATAAAACGCGGTCGCGGATGTACTCGCCCAGCATGGGCACGGTAAACCGGACGAGGCCGTATCCGGCAGCCTCGATGACGCGCTCGCGAATCAGGCTTGCGCGATATTTACTCGCCCAGCTCTGGGTGCGGTCACAGCGCTCAATGATGTCCGCCATGCGCGTCGGCTTGCCCTCGTCAACCGCCATGGCCTCGATAAAGAGACGCTGAGGGCTGCGCAGCCCGTAATACAGAGGCGCGTCAACCGCTTCGTAGAACTCGGAGACGGCATCCGCATGGCCAGCCTCGGCATCGTGCCTTTCGATGACCTGCGAGCCACGCCGGACAGCAGAGCGCCACATGTAATATCCCACCAGCTGGACCATGTAGGGATGCCCCATGCTCTTGCGTGCCGCAAGGTCCGCCGTCTCCGCGTCAACGTAAAGGCCTGCGTCTTTGACCGTCTGGATATATGAATCGCGCACCTTGGGCAAAGAAATCGCCCCCAGCGTACGCTGCTGAGCACGGCGCAAAAACGTCACGCTCGGCTCTTCGAGCAGGTCGTCAACCATACTGGGTAAGCCGGCAAATACCAGCGCAAGACCGCACTGGTCGCTATCGGGCAGGCCCGTAGCATCCTGATCTCCGAGCACCTGCTGATAGAGAACGGCAAGAGCCGCCAGTTCCTCGATTGACGCAGATTGTGCCTCGTCAATCGCAAACAGTATGCCCTTGCCTGGACCGAGCTTCTTGAGGCGCTCGTTGACCAGCCCCCGCAACGTCTCGCCCTTTGCCCGAGCCGCCTCGACCGACATCCGGCCAAACGACGGCCCAAACTCCATTGACGTCACAACGGGTTTATTCGAGCGCAGCGCGTCGGCCAGGCGATCGCACAAGCCAAGCGAAGCGGAATCGGAGACAACCGCCCATCCGCGCTCGCTGGCTAGACGTTGCAGCTCCCGCAGGAGAACCGTTTTACCGCAGCCGCGGTTTCCCGTAATGAGCATGAGCCTGCCTGGCGCTCCGGCGCCGTTGTCGAGCCCTTCCTCAAAATCTTCGATGACCGACTCGCGACCGATGAGTATCGGGGGCCGCTTACCAGCTGTGGGCTTAAAGGGATTTGGATTCATATCGGCCTCCTCGGATTGGCAAACCCTGATAATAGTTATACCAACTTATACCGAGTTATACCAACAGGAAGCGACAAAGAGACTGAACCTCTATCACCTATGGCCGAAAAACTCGGCGTCTGCTGCTCGCCAGGGGCGGAAGGTGGCGGGATCGATCTTTACGTGCGCTGCGGCGGGTACGTCGTACCATTTGACCGTGTAGCCGGCGCCGTGAGAGCAAAAGACCGAGTCGGGTGTGTTGGGCAGATCGGCCTCGGGCTCATAGGCGACCGCCTCGATGACGCGCTCGGCATCGTGGCATGCCGCATAGCCGGCGAACTCTAGGTACAGATGTCCGCGACCGCTCGTGTAGGCAGCCACCTCCAGCGCGTAATCCTGCACCTCAGACGCCGGTACGCGACCCACAAGCTTCGCCCGGTCGCCCGCCATCGTCGGCGGCTCGTACTCGGCACCCATGCGCGTGGCATCTGAGAGCGCCCGGCCCACGCACTCCCCCGGCACCTCGAGCTCAAAGTGGTACCACGGCTCCAGCAGTACCGCCGCGTCGGCCTCACGCGCCTGCATGAGTCCTTGGCGAATCGCGCGGTACGTGGCCTGACGAAAATCGCCGCCCTCGGTGTGTTTGGCATGCGCGCGGCCGCCCGTGAGCACAATGCGCACATCGGTGATGGGCGAGCCGGTCAGCACGCCCAGGTGATCGCGCTCCATGGCGTTGGTGAGTGCCAAACGCTGCCAGTTAAGATCGAGCTCGTCGGTCGAGGTCACGGTGCCAAACTGCACGCCCGAACCTGCTGGCAACGGCTCCAGGCGCAGATGTACCTCGGCATAGTGGCGCAGCGGCTCAAAGTGGCCCACGCCCTCGACCGGCTGCGAGATCGTCTCCTTATAGAGAATGCCGCCGGGCTCAAACCCAACCGTAAGATCAAAGCGATCAGCCAACACCCGCTGCACGACCTCGAGTTGCACGGCGCCCATCAGCTGCAAATGAATCTGCTCAAGATGCGTATTCCAGCTTACGCCGAGCATGGGATCTTCGTCCGCCAGCTCAGTCAGTGCTTTGAACACCGCGTGGACATCGTGTTCGCCCGGAAGCACCGTATAGGTGAGGACCGGCGCAATGACGGGCGCATCGCCCGCGGGTTCCGCGCCCAAGGCGTCCCCCGGGCGAACGTGCGCAAGACCCGTCACGGCACAAATACCACCAGCAGCAACTTCTTGGGCAAGCTCATACTTCTCGCCGTTATAGATGCGTACCTGATCGACCTTCTGTTCCCATGCCTCGGCACCGGAACGTCCGTCAATCATCTGTTTGGCATGCAGCGTGCCGCCGGTCACTTTAACCCAAGCCAAGCGCTCGCCGCGATCTCCGCGGCTGACACGATAGACGCGCGCGGCAAACTCCGGGAGCCACGCCTGCTCACGCATCAGCGCGCATATGCCATCCAGCAGCTCGTCAACGCCTTGGTCCTTGAGCGCCGAGCCAGCAAAGCAAGGAAAGAGCTTGCGCTCGGCAACCATGCGCGACAGCGTTGCGACAGAAAGCTCACCCGCTTCAAGAAACTCCTCGAGTGCCGCCTCGTCCAACGCAGCAGCATCCTCCTGAACGGCACCGCCCGTCAGCAGCTCGTTGGCATCCAGGCAGCCTTCGGAAAGACGTTGCCCCAGCTGTGCCAGCAAAACATCGCGACCGGGATTCTCCAAATCGATCTTGTTGATATAGACGAACGTCGGGATGTCATAGCGCGCAAGCAGGCGCCACAGGGTTTCGGTGTGCCCCTGCACGCCATCGTTGGCACCCACAACCAAAATCGCATAGTCGAGTGCGCGCAGCGTGCGCTCCGCCTCGGCCGAAAAATCGACGTGGCCGGGTGCATCCACGAGCATGACGTGGGTATCGCCGTGGTCGAGCACGGCCTGCGACGAGAAGATCGTGATGCCGCGCTCGCGCTCGATCGCGTCAGTGTCCAGATGCGAATCGCCATCGTCCACGCGGCCGCGCTTGCGAATGCGACCCGCGTTGAACAGCATGGCCTCGGCCAGCGTGGTCTTGCCGGCATCGACATGCGCCAAGATTCCAACGACCGCTTGCTTCGACATGGCTCTCCTCTTATTGCAAGCCCATCGCAAGCGGCGACGGGCATCCTCGTTCCACACTGGATGATACAATTTACGGGCCGGCGGGCGAAGCGGGCCCTATCCCCCGACCGAGCTCATCGCCCCGCGTTGCCGCGCGGCGATTTTCGTAGGTTCGCGCCTTGCGAAAGCCGGCACCTCCCCTTTTGCCCGTCCGGTCTCATCTGAGGCAGCAACAACGCGAGCCCCACAACGACGCGTTTTACCAAAAATGGCCCCACCCGGGGCCATTTTCATTTAGATGGAGTGTTGGCATGCGCCTGGGCGCTTATGCCTCGCGCAGCCAGTCAAACGCAATGCGCGGCGTGCCGTCCGACACATATACGACACCGGCGCGCTCGAACCCCGCCTTGGCGATGGCGCCCTGCATAGGCAGGTTGTCTTGGTGTGTGTCGATACGCAGATGGTCGATGCGTTCCTTGGCAAAGGCAAACATCGCGGCCGCGACGCCATGCGTAGTGCCGTCGGATGCCACGCGGTGCAGCACAGCATACGGGGCATCGCTGCGCCACTGGCCGCCCTCAATCGCATCGTAGGAACTGTCCGGCCCCGGCAGAAAGGCAAACGTCGCCACCACGCGTCCGTCTTCCTCGCACACATAGCTACCGCCCGCAGCAATATCGCTTTTGAGCTGCTCGGCCGAGGGCGTGCCTACCGGCCACTGCGTGGCGTTGCCATGCGCGCGCATAAAAGCGCGGGCCGCGTCATAGATAGCCATGACGGCGGGAATGTCGGTATCGAGGGTTTTTCTGATCATCACGCGGCGACCTCACGTTTATTGGTATCACTTTGATTGAGCAATGATACCAACGTTTGGAGAAGGGCGCGAAGCAGATGGGGAGCAAAAAGCGAGCCGCCTGGTCAAAAGCCAAAAGCGAGTTTTTGGGCGCTGCCACGGGCGGCGATATGAGCGACCTGTTTGCACGCGAAGACGAGCGCCGCGACGCCCTGGACGCCGAGCGCGATGAAGCCTGGCGCTACAAGTCGTGCGAACGCAAAAACCGTTACGACACACGCGCCGAGGCCGAGGCCGTTATGGCCGACTGCGAAAACCGCGGGCGGCGCGGCCTTGCCTGCTACAAATGCGAATACTGCGGCGGATGGCATCTGACGTCGCACCCCTGGAAATAGGTCCCGCATCGGCACGGCGCTGACGAAGCGCCGGCCATCGCACGCAAGCTACGGGCGCGGCGGCACCAAAACATCGTAGCGAACGGCCTTGCCCGCCAGCTGATAGCTCGGCTTAACGCCGGCAAGTAGCGGCCCCTTCACCGGCCGCTTGATAACGACCTTGCGCGGCCGTGCCGCAAGCGCAGCTTTAACCAGCGCCTCCTCATCGGCACACGGCTGTTCCAAATGATGCAAGAGTTGAAACTTCTTTTTGACCGCCGCGCTCTTGGTGCGCTCGGGAAACATGGGGTCCAGATACACCACGTCGGGAGTCGCGAGCTCGCCCTGCCCGATCAGCTCGGCCGTATGGCGAAGGCCGGCAATGCTGTCCTCGCCCGCATGTAAGCGCATGCGCGCCACGGCGGCAGCGAGCACCGAATCGCCCGCCGCTCGATCCAAGGCATCCTTGAGAAGCGCCGCGATCACACAATCCTGTTCATACAGATCGACGGTAAAGCCCGCGGCTACCAGCAGCAGCGAGTCCTCGCCAAAGCCCGCCGTGGCATCAATCGCCCATGGTTGCTCGATGCCTTTTGCGCGCGCAGCCTTCACCAGTAGCTCTTGCCGCAAACGGCCCTGTTTGAGCCGTGGAAGCATGCGGCCAAAATCGGCACGCAACTCCATCGTGCCGTCGGTGAGCGTAAGGCCCTCGGACGTCCGCACGAGCTCGAGCCCAGCAGTCCGAGCAACAGAAAAGGGATCGACGACGCCCATGGACACTCCTTAGCAAGCAAAACGAATACGTGAGCGCCACCTCAGTTGGCACCCAACCGTCCGCTATTGTCCCACATGCGACATGGTCCACAGCATCCCAATGCAAAGCACCGCCATCAATCCCGTGCACACGGCAGCGATCACAGAATCACCCATGCGCCTTCCCAACGACCGCGGCTCGCGTACTTGCTCCGCTCCGTACATCATGATTCCTCCTTGAGACCAGTTCCTTGTTACGGCCTCATCATCGCAGCGTCGCACA
>UROJ01000049.1 GCA_900549335.1 uncultured Collinsella sp. | reverse complement strand
GGATGCAGGGGATGTCCACGGCATCAGCGACGGTCTTAAAGTGCTGATAGATACCCTCTTCATTGGACTTGTTGTAGTAGGGGGTAATGAGCAGCAGGCCGTCGGCTCCCAAGCCCTGGTAGGTGAGCGACTTGGTGAGCATGGTCTGCGTGGAGTTGGAGCCCGAGCCGGCAATGACGGGGACGCGGCCTGCAACATGCTTGACCACGGCGGCGACGACGGAGTTGTCCTCGTCGTCGGTCATCGTGGCGCTCTCGCCGGTGGTGCCCAGGGTGAGGATGGCGTCGGTGCCATTTTGCAAGTGGAAATCGATAAGGCGCTCGAGCGCGTCAAAGTCGACGCTGCCGTCCTTTTTAAAAGGCGTGACGAGGGCGACGATTGAGCCCTCGAGGTTGCGGATATCCATGTTCTTCCCCTTCGCTTCCGCAATCTGGATGCGTTTGTTCCATTGGGCGGCGACGGCCAGGCGCTCGTCCTGAGCGCGACGACGAGCGCTTTCGGCACGCGATTTGGCCAGCAGCTCACGGCCGCACGGTAGCACGTCGAGCGTGGCAAAATAGTCGCCCGGGCGCTCAGTGCGGCGGATAAGGTCGGCCGAGCCGTCGGGACGCAGCAGCACCTCGGCGGAGCGCAGGCGGCCGTTGTAGTTGTAGCCCATGGAGTAGCCATGCGCGCCGGTATCGTGGATCACGAGTACATCACCCATGTCGATCTGTGGTAGCTCGCGGTCGATGGCGAACTTGTCGTTGTTCTCGCACAGATTGCCCGTAATGTCGTACATGTTTGTGACAGGCGCCGCGGTCTTGTCGGCGCCACTCGGCTGGCCCATCACCGTAATGTGGTGGTAGGCGCCATACATGGCAGGGCGGATCAGGTCGACGGCGCTTGCGTCGACACCGATATAGTCCTTGTAGATTTGCTTCTCGTGGATGGCCTTGGTGACCAGGCAGCCGTAGGGGCCCATCATAAAGCGGCCCATCTCGGTGCAGATGGCCACATCGTCCATGCCGGCGGGAACCAAGATCTCGTCGTATGCCGCGTGCACTCCCTCGCCGATGGCGTGAATGTCGTTGGCCTGCTGTTCGGGCAGGTAGGGGATGCCGACGCCGCCGGATAGATTGATGAAGGCGACGTGTGCGCCGGTCTCGCGCTCCAGGCGCACGGCAAGCTCAAAGAGGATGCGCGCGAGCTTGGGGTAGTAGTCGTTGGTGACGGTGTTGCTGGCAAGGAATGCGTGGATACCAAAGTCCTCGGCGCCCTTGGCCTTGAGCATGCGGAAGGCCTCGAAGAGCTGTTCGGTGGTCATGCCGTACTTGGAGTCGCCGGGGTTGTCCATGATGCCATTGGAGAGCTGGAACAGGCCGCCCGGATTAAAGCGGCAGCTGACCGTCTTGGGGATGGGCCCTGCGACGCGCTCAAAGAACTCGATATGGCTGATGTCGTCAAAGTTGACGATGGCACCCAGCTTGTCGGCGAGCTCAAAGTCCGCCGCCGGCGTGTCGTTGGACGAGAACATGATGTCGTGTCCCGTGATGCCCAGCGAGCGGGCGATCATAAGCTCGGTATAGCTCGAGCAATCGCAGCCGCAGCCGTATTCGTTGAGAATGGAGATGAGCGCCGGGTTGGGATTGGCCTTGACGGCAAAGTACTCCTTAAAGCCCGGGTTCCATGCAAAGGCGTCGCGCACCTCTTGCATGTTGCGGCGGATGCCCGCCTCGTCGTATAGATGAAACGGCGTGGGAAACTGCTCGACGATATGCTCAAGCGTCTCCTTGTCCACAAACGGCTGCTTGGCCGCATATGCCTCGTTGGGGGTCAATGCCATGTCCCGTAAACCTCGCTATCCAGACGGCGCCATCTGCGCATCGAATCCGCATAGCGTGGACCCAATGTCCGGATAGCGCTCCCGCATTGCTGCAGACAGTCCTGCGGGTGTTTCCCGCAGGCCCACCAGGTTGTTCGTGCCTGAAAAACCCAGTTCGGCGGGTTTCGCCTCCCCGCGGGGTCAAAGCCTGCCGGCTCGCCCGCGGCTCTTCGTGCCCGCGCCTCTATCAAGTGGTAACGACCCTACCACGTTGCACTTTACCAAACAAGAGTATTCGTATATAACGTTTAAAAAATGCAGGGATATGCTAGAAACATGTGCGCCACAATCCTGTATCACAATAAGTTGCAACAGATGTGCCTCACGAAGGGATTCTCTATGACCGAGCTCCAAGAACTCCGTCGCTATCGCCGCGATCTCCATCGCATTCCGGAGCTCGATTTCGATCTTCCGCAGACTATCGCCTATATCGAGGGCATGTTGGCGCCGCTCGCTTGCGAGGTGACCCATCCGTGTCCCAGCTGCGTCTGCGCTTTCTTCGACGCTGGCGTTGGTGCCGCGCGTGCCACGGCGATTCGCGCCGATATGGATGCGCTGCCCATCGCGGAGGCGACGGGAGCGGCCTTTGCCTCGATCCATCCCGGCAAGATGCACGCTTGCGGACATGACGGACACATGGCCATGGCACTTGCCGCCGCGACGTATGTCGACCGTACGATTCGCGAGCAGCCGGGCGCCATTAGGCGCAACGTTCTCTTTGTGTTCCAGCCGGCCGAGGAAACGACCGGTGGTGCCAAGACGGTATGCGAGAGCGGTGTGTTCGAGCGCTATGGGGCTGACCGCATTTTTGGCTTCCATGTGTGGCCCGATCTGCCTGCCGGCACGTTGGCGAGTTGTTCCGGTCCGCTGCTGGCGCGTTCGAGTGAGACACACATTCATATTCACGGGACGAGCATCCATATCGCTAAGACCTATGGCGTTCCGGTCGAGGAATCGCACGATGCGGCGCTGGCGGCTGCCAAGTTCTTGGTTGCCGAGCGCGAACTGATGGACGAGCTGGGCACCGACGAACCCTGTATCGGCAAGTTTGGCCTGCTGCAGGCTGGCACCGTTTGCAACGCGGTGGCGGGGGAGGCCCATGTGGCCGGAAGCCTGCGTGTGTTTACGGACGACATGTTCGACCGGGCGCGCGAAGGCGTGCGCCGCGTGCTGGACGATGCCTGTGCCGCAACGGGCTGCACGTATGATCTCAACTTTGCCGAGGGCTATCCGCCGGTCGACAACGACCCCGAGTTGTTTGCCAGCGTCGCGCCTGCCTTGCCCGGGCTGCAGCTTGTGGAGGAACCGCTGCTGATCGCCGAGGATTTCGCGTTCTATCAACGCCATCTGCCGGGCGTGTTTTTCCTGCTGGGCACGGGTATGCCAGAGGACCAAGACAACCCGAGTGATTCGGATGGCTGCCCCGCCTATGCCACAAGCGCTCTGCATACCGATAGCATGCTCTTTGACGAGGAAATCCTACTCAAAGGCCTCGATGTCTATAAACGATTGCTTGTGATGGAGTGACGATGGAACGACGCCGACAGTCTGCCGTATATAGTCCGGGTGGATGCGGGTGCGGTTTGCTGCTGCTTCCGGTTATTGCTGTGAGCATTGGCGTGATGTTTGCGCTTGCCGGGCTTGCCGCGGCGGCGCTCGTGCTGTTTATCACTGCCATCGGCGTGACGATTTGGCTCTGCCGCAATCGCGAGCAACGCCGTGCCGACGGTAAAACCAATGTCGGCTGGGTCGTCTTTCTGATCATTGCGTACCTGCTGAGTGCCAACTACCTTGTTTTCTTTGTCCTGTTGATGATCAGTGCCTTTACCGGGGAATCCGTCACGGTGGGTTGATGCACTGCCAGCAGACGGTCGCGCGCAGTGCGTTTGCTCGGCGTTTGGATAACTGCATTGGCCGTTTACCGCAGCCTTAGCTCTCAGCTAATGAATTCAAGTTTAATCCTTCCTACGATGTGCTGTGTGCCGGCACGGTAGCCGGATCGTAGGAAGGATGAATAATGGCAAAAGAGGGAAAGAAGCCGATCGGCAAGATTGTCCTAGGCATCATCGTGGTGCTGGTTATTGTCGGTGCCGTGGGCTCTATGGGCGGCAACTCAACCGATTCGTCTGCGAGCGATTCGGCAAAACCTGCCGAGACGACACAGCAGGCTGAGGAGCAAAAAGAACCGCAAGAACCGTATACCATTGCTGACGAGGCTGAAGACACTTCCAATCAGTTTACCTATAAGATCGCGGGCACCCTGACCAATAACACGGACAAGGAAAAGAGCTACATTCAGATTGAGTATGTTCTGTATGATGCCGATGGCAACCAGGTTGGAACGGCTCTTGCAAACACTAATCATCTGAAGGCGGGCGGCTCCTGGAAGTTCGAGGCGCTGGGCACGGTGTCTCCCGATCAGGTCGCCAGTTGGGAGCGTTCGGACGTAAGCGGTTTCTAGCATGTTGTATGCACTGGGGGAGGTGAAGTCGTATGCCCGATAAAAAGCTGACTGACGAGTTGCTCAATGAGCTTCTCGACGCGCCAAACATCGATGGCTATATCAAAGAACACGACTTTGCCGCCCCGTCGCTTTCGAACTACCTGAAGCAGCTACTGCAGGAAAAGGGCTTGGAGCGCTCGCGCGTGGTTCGTATGGCCGATCTCAATGAGACCTTTGGCTATCAGATCTTTACCGGTGCGCGTCATCCGAGTCGCAATAAGGTGCTGCAGATTGCCTTTGCGATGGCGCTGACGCTCAAAGAGACCAACCGTGCGCTGACGGCTGCCGGGGTAAGCGTCCTTAACTGCAAGGACCGCCGCGATGCGATTATCATCTTTTGCATCGATCGCGGGTGCAGCCTCCAAAAGGTCAACGAGGAGCTGTATCGCTTTGGCGAGGAGACGGTGAGTTAGCGGCTGATATCTGAGCTGGCGGAGCTGCCGAACAACGATGCAAGCGAACGGGGCGCGGATGCCATGAGGTGTCTGCGCCCTGCGCTATGATGGAGCCTATGGATACTCAGACCCCAACATATTCCGATGACGAGCTGACCGCAGCGCTTGCCGAGCACCTGGCGTCGCTCGATCGCGACGACAGCTATCGCGTGGAGCGTGTACTTAAGCGCTCGTTCGTTGAAACAACCGAGCTCGTGTACTTTGAAGGAACCGGCGGCGGCTCGCTCGGCCCCTTTGTCCGTAAACGCATCGATGCTTCGGCTCAAATCGGCGGGGCATACGAGCGCCTGTTTGCCGCTCAGCGGGCAGGCAGGCGTTTTGAGCACCTGCCCAGAATCGTCGATTGTCGTCGTGTGGGCGACGAGCTCAACGTGGTTATGGAATACATCGAAGGGGAGACGCTCGGGGCGCTGGTGGACCGTCTGGGAGCCACCCCCGATTATGCGCGTGAATTGTATCCTGCCCTATGCGATGCCGTGGGCGAGCTCCACGCCGGTTTTGCAATGGCGGGGGAGACGTCGGCGCCGGAGATCCATCGCGACCTCAAGCCGTCGAATATCATCGTGACGGGTGCCAACTATATGCCTGATGACGGCCTGACGTTTTCATCGCTGGTGATTATCGACTTGGGGATCGCGCGCGTATGGCGCGATGGCGCCGATGCCGACACCGTCAAGTTTGGGACACGACCCTATGCGCCGCCCGAGCAGTATGGGTTTGGGCAGACGAGTGTGCGCAGCGACGTCTACGCGCTTGGTGCCCTGTTGTTCTTCTGCTTGACGGGAGTCGACCCTAAACCAGGGCTCGACATGCGCGAGCAATGCGAGGCGCGCGGCATTCCCACTCCACTTACCGATGCCGTCTGCATGTCGATGGCGCTCGACCCGGCCAAACGTTTTGCGAGTGCGGAAGCGTTGGGACGGGCGACGCGCGCGGCATACGATCTAAGTCGTCCCGTGCGGCCTCCTGCGCCTGCGCCTGTCCGTACTCCGGCCTCGGAGACGGCGTTGACGCCCCAAGGGCTCCAGAACCCCGCAGGGCTTCCTAGGCCTGCCGCCTCCGCTGCATGCGGTCTGCTCTCTCGCGTTCCGGAGTCTCTGGGGCGCATTTGGAATACGCTCGTCTGCTTCTCGCTGCTTGTGTTCTTTGCCGGAAGTCACTTTGCCGTCTTTCATCCCACCGGAGCAAACCAAAGCTACCCGACGTGGCTTCTCATAATCGAGTATTTTTTCTTTGTCGATGGCCTTATGGTGCTTATGCATTTTGCGCTGCTCGATAAGCGCCGTCTTCGTCGGCGATTCGCGCTGCTCGACAGCTATCGCGGCAAGAAACTCGCGAAACTCTGGCTCAAGGCATTGGGCGTGCTGCTCCTGTGCATGATCGTCATAGTCGCGGTTGCCAATGCGACCGGCGTCGTCGATACCTCCGCTACCTAAAAGAAAAGGGCCCCATTGGGGCCCTTTGCAGTTGCACTTAGATGCGGTTCATCTGAGCGGCGACTTTGTTGTACCAGTCCTGCCACGTGGGCGGGCAGTACTTTTTGGCCGCTGCCGGGGTAAGGGTGGAGCCGTAGTTGGCGCCCAGATAGGCAACGTGAGCGGAGATGCCCTCGCTCCAGCTGCCAAAGCTGCGCCAACCGCCGCCACGGGCACTCCAGCCCCAGGCGTTGTAAGAATTGGCGCAATAAGCACCCTTGGTGCTCTCGATGCAGGCGATGGCGGGGGACCAACGGGGATCGACACCGGTATTCCAAGCGGCGACGGCAAAGTTATAGCCCTGGCCTGCCATGGGGGAGCCGGCGAGATAATTGTCGATGCGGCTCGTCCACTCATTAATGAACGAATCGTAATCGGAGCTACCGGTATTGGCGTTGTTCACCGTGGTGTCGATGGTGGTGTTGGTGTTGGTGGCCTGGCTGCTGGAATTGCTGCCGCTTACGCCCTCGCCCGAGAGCTTCTCGGCGGCAGCGGCCTTATCGGCCTCAAGCTTGGCAAGCTCGGCGGCATTTTCCTGCTCGGCTTTTGCCTGTGCCTCGCTGCGGAGCTGCTGGGCCTGCGCCAGCGCATCCTCGGCGTTTTTCTGCTCTGCCTCAAGCTGAGACTTGGCCTGCTGGAGCTCAGCCTTGTTCTTCTCGAGTTCGGTTTGCATGTTATTGAGCTGTTCGATCTCGTCGACGCTCGAGCTCGTGATCTGGTTGGTGTATTTGCAGGTCGTGATGAACTCACCCAGGCTCTGCGCGTTGACCAGGAAGCTCACGATGGGATTGGTGCCCTTCTGATACTTGTACAGATCGCGCATGGCGGAGCTTGCCTTGGCCTGCTGCTCGGGAAGCTTGGCCTCGATTTCCTCGATGCTTGCCTCATTGGAGTCAATCTGCTTTTGCAGGTCATCGAGTTTGGTGCGGGCGTCGTTGTAGGCGCTCGTGGCGGCTTCGATCTTCTGCTGGGCTGCGGAAAGCTGGTCCTGCGTTGCCTGCGAGGCGGCATACGCCGCAACGGGGGAGAGCATCGGCGTGGCCGTCAGCGCAACGGCGAGCGCGGCACTCGTGATGATGCGAGCCGGCTTCGACGCAATGAGCGCTGCGGTGCGATGATTCGAATGCTGCATCCAGTCCCTCTGCAATCAATCGTAGGTTATGGTTCGAACGGTATTCTACTACTGCTTTCGACCTCAACTTGAACCTTAAAGGTTCCAAAGGGTCAAGTTGAACTTGAGGCTTTGGCTTTGACCTGCAGTTATGATGAATTGTTGAGAAACCATAGAGTTCAACTTTAACGTTACAGAGCTCTGTTTGAGAGGAGTTTTGGGCTGTAAAAGCCATCTCAACGTGGGGTTTTATAACTACAGCGTGCCCTTCTGGCGAGCCTGCTCAATCTCTTCGAGGGCCTCGGCGGGGGTGAACGAACAGGTGCCGTCGCCGAGTTTGATTACCTGGATATCGTCGCCGGCGTAGACCTCTCCGCCCTTTAGTGCCACGCCAAAAACGCCCTCGTGGGGAAAGATGCAGTCGCCGGCGAGATAGTAGATGGCACAGCGTGTGTGGCAGACCTTGCCGATTTGGCTGATTTCGACAAGCACCTCGCTGCCAAGCTTGAGCTGTGTGCCCAAGGGGAGCGAGAGCAGGTTGATGCCCCGGGTTGTGAAGTTCTCTCCGAAGTCGCCCTCGTGCACATCGAGCCCGCGCGCCTGCGCCGTCTGGATAGACTCTGCAGCTAAAAAGGAAACCTGGCGGTGCCAATGCCCGGCGTGTGCGTCGGAGGCGAGGCCAAATTGCTCTATAACGGTGTCGTGCCCGTCGGCGACGGGCGACTTGCGCGTGCCCTTGTGTGCCGACGTGTTGATCGAGACGATGCGGGCGGGTCCGTTGTAGGCGTCGTTTGCCGTGCACAGGGGAGCGGTCGCTTTCGCACGTTCCGCCAGCTCGCGCCTCGCGGCATTGAGGATGGGATTATCGGTCGGATGGTCTTGGGGCACGTGTGCACCTTTCGCTCGAAGATGTCAATACGCTGAATCCTACAACAACGGTAGGTTCATTGCCCATTGTCATACAACGGTGGGCGCCGTCTTCGTGCTGGACGATTACGTCGATTGCCATAGATACGGTGGAGCTTTGGGCGCCGGCGGCTTGGCACGCTAGAATAAATCAGTTGCGCAAAGACCGCCCGTTGTGTGGGCAGTTCATGATAGGAAGTTTCCATGGCATTGCAATTTACAGAGCGCGAGTTCATTCCCGTGCTGCTTGGTGGCGACATCAACGCCTATTCGGTGGCGCGCGCCTTCTACGAGGAGTACCAGGTCAAGAGTCTGGTCTTTGGCAAGTATCAGACGGGTCCCGCGTACCGCAGCCAGATTATCGACTACACGCCCAACGTGGATATCGACACCATGCCCGTGATGCTCAAAACCGTCAACGGCATTGCCCAAGCGCATGCCGACAAGACTATTGTCCTTGTGGGCTGTGGCGATAACTATGTCGCTCTCGTGGCTCAAGCCAAGGATGCTCATGAGCTGGCGGATAACATCGTCGCTCCCTACGCGCCCTACAGCATGCTCGAGCAGTGCCAGAAGAAGGAGATCTTCTACGAGCTGTGCGAGAAGCATGGCGTGCCCTATCCGCACACGTTTACCTTTACCAAGGCGATGCTCAATGCCCAGGGTGAGGCGCCTGCCGAAGTGCTCGACCAGATTGATTTTCCTTACCCGATGATTCTGAAGCCTTCTGACGGCATCATGTGGTGGCAGCATGAGTTCGAGGGCCAGAAGAAGGCCTATGAGATTGCCGACCGCGCCGAGCTGGAACAGGTCATTCGCGACTCGTATGCCAGCGGCTACACCGACGACCTGATCTTGCAGGATCGCGTGCCCGGCAACGACGAGTACATGCGCGTGCTCACCAGCTATT
>UROJ01000048.1 GCA_900549335.1 uncultured Collinsella sp. | reverse complement strand
GACTTACGCACGCCAAAGCACTCGGCGACCGCCACGACCGAATATTCCAGACCCTTGGAGGCATGCACCGTCATGATGCGCACCGCGCCGTCGCCCTCCTCGTTGAGGGCACCCGGGGCTTCCTTGCCCGCCAAGAAGCGGTCGAAGGCCAGCACGATGGAGCGCGGCGAGTTGCCGAACTCGGCCTCCGCCTCGGCCACGGCATCGAGCGCCTTGAGCACGTTGGCGGCAATGGCCTTGCCCTCGGGACCACGCTGTGCCAGACGTACAAACCAGCCGGAGGCGTTGACCACGTCGCGCGCGATGGCGGCGAACGAATCGCGGCCCACGCGACGAAGCGCATACCGCAGCACCTCGCGGGCGCGCGTCACCAGCGGCAAGTCTTGCAAACCCGGCACATCGGAATCGCTCATGATGCCCGCATCGATGTTGCGGCGCGACGTCTCGCCCGTCTGCTCGTCGAGTTTGGTCGCCAGCGCCAGGAACTCCTGGGCGCCGAGTGCAAACATCGGCGAGGCGAGCAGCGGCATAAGGCCCTGCGCCGTATCGGCCGGATTGGCGAGCGCACAAACCAGGGCGCGCACCGTCTGCACCTCGGCTGCTTGGGCAAAGACCGAGCCGCCCGCGATGACGCAGTCGAGCCCCTGGTCGCGGAAGGCCTGGGCGTAGACGTCGGCGTTGGTCATGCGGCCCAGCAGCAGCACCATGCCGCCCTGGGGCTGGCCGGCATCGGCAAGCGCGCGGAATCGCTCGGCGATCGCACGGGCCTTGGCCTGTGTGCGTTCCTGCGTACTGCCGCCGGCAACAAAGAGGGCCTGGCGACGCGAGGCGTCTGCCACCAGCGTGTCCTTGCGGCCGTCGCTCGCCTCAAGATCCAAAAAGCCCTGCATCAGGCCGCCGTCATCGCCGTCGAAGACGCGTGCCACGTAACGCAGTACCTCGTCGTGGCTGCGGAAGTTGCGCACGAGTTTGACGAGTTCGCCGGCAGGGGCGTCGACCACGGCAGTCGCCTCGGGCGCGGCAGACGAGCCCACCTTGCGCTCCTGACGACGGAACACCTCGACCTCGGCGCCACGGAAGCGATAGATGGACTGCTGCGCATCGCCCACGGTGCACAGCGCGCGCTCCCCCGCACCCGTCAGGTAACGGATCAGATCGACCTGCATCTGGTCGGTATCCTGAAACTCATCGATCATGACCATCTTAAAGCGGCCCTCGTACGCAGCACGGATGGCAGGGTAATCGCGCAGGGCCTCGTAAGCCATACGCAGCAGGTCGTTATTATCGAGGGCGGACTGGGCAGCCTTCAGCGCGCGATACTCGGCCTCCACGGAACGGGCCAGGCCCACCAACGCATCGAGCGCCGGGCCACCACAGGCAAGCACGATATTGATAAACGCATCGGCGGCCTCGGCCTTGAGCAGCTCGACCTGCTCCTTGGGGAACGCCTTGCTCGCGCGCGGCATGGTGCACGACATCATGAGTCGCGCCGCATCGACCATGGTCTTGTCGCTCGCCTCGAACGCGTCGATGGCATCGAGCGCCGCCTGCGCCTTCTCGGTCGAGGACTTGCTTGCGCCCAGCGCCGCGCGATAGGCATCGGCGAGCGCCGAGGTATCGGCCTGGCCGCGCGCCACGCGCACGTCGTCCATACCGCCCGGCAACTGGCTCGACAGCTCCAGCAGGTCGCGCACCAGGCCCTTGATGGTCGTGCCGGTGCCAAAGGAACCGCCCTCGCCCGCCATGGGATACCAGGCATAGAGGGCCTTGAGCGATGCCGCGAGCTCGGGGGCGGCATCGGGTGCCGTCGCGCGGGCCAGCACGTGCTCAACAGCCTGGTCCATAAGCTCGTCGGTATCGGTGAGCACCGTGAACTCGGGGTCGATGCCCAGCTCCAGCGCATGCGCGCGCAGGATACGCGAGCACATGCCGTGAATGGTCGAGATCCACGCGTCGTCGACGGTCAGTGCTTCCTCGTCCATGCCCTCGTCGATAAGCGCACGGCGCACGCGGTCGCGAATCTCGGCCGCGGCATCTTTGGTAAAGGTAATGGCGAGCACCTGGTCCAGATGCTCAACGAACGGACCGGATTCGGGCGAGAGCGCATAGACGATGCGGCGCGTGAGGGTAAAGGTCTTACCCGAACCGGCGCCCGCCGAGACAAACAGCGGGCGGTCGAGCGTTTTGACAATCTGCAGCTGTTGCGGCATCAAAGTCGAAAGATCCATGGTCTACACGTCCCTCCTTACAAACGTTCCTTCGTGGTTATACGAGCAGCGCGCATGCGCGGCCTGAGCCGACGCCGGGTCGACGGCGGCAACGTTGCCCGCCTCGAGCTCGCGCAGGCGCTCGGCGATGCCGGCCTCCACGCGATCGAGCAGGGCATCGAAGTCCATGCTGCCGCCCTCGCCCGGGAAGCCCTTCTTGAGGCCCGGGATGCGACCGTCACCGCGCTCTTCCTCGAGCAACTCGGCGCTCGCCGCACCGCGCAGCGCGGGCTTGCCGCCCTTGGTCGAAAAATAGAGCGCTGCACGGGTATCCAAGCCCAGTGCCCGACGCATGGCCTGCGCGTAGATGAGCGTTTGGGTATGGGGCGGCAGCCAGCGCGGGTCGTCGATGGGAGCCTCGCCCGTCTCCTCGTCACGCACCGTGGGGTCGGCAAGCTTAAACTCCTCAACGCCCGAACGATGCTTGTAGTCGATTACCACGGCGCGGTTCTCGGCGTCCACATCCACGCGGTCGATGCGCCCGCCGAGCGGCCAACCGGCATACTCGACCTTAAGCTCATTAAAGGCGAACTCAAGGTAGCGTGGCGCAAAGGGGGCAAGTGCCTCGGACTCGTAGGCGAGCACGCCTTCCAGCTGCGGCAGAATCTCGGCCACCTGACGTTCCTCTACCGGAGAGAGCGGCACGAGCGGACCCTCGGCACCGCGCTTGCCGGCGTGCTCGGCCAAGGTCTCGTCAAAGACCTCGCGCAGCAGCTCCTGTGCGCGCGGCAGGTTCTCGGGCGTCACGCGCTCCATGCCCTCTTGGGGCAGACGGGCATGCAGATGCTCCAGCACGTCGTGGACAAAGTTGCCCTTCTCCATGTTGCCAAAGCCCGCGTCGATAGACTGGGGCTTGACGCGATACGAAACGAACCAGCACAGTGGGCAGGTAGAATAGGCCTCGATCTGCGAGGCGGACGTCAGACGCGGCACGAGCGGCGCGTCCTCGCCCTCGCCATCGCGACGGCGCAGGACCAGATACGGAATGGCTTCATCGCTCAGATGCTGAGGAGCTTCGCAGGTCACGCGCTCGCGCCTAAAACCTTCGCCTGCAGCGGGATCAAAGTCGGCGATGATATCGCCCTCGCCCACGCGCGTGGGCTTGGCAGCGCCAGCGGCCTCGGCATGTGCCCGCAGCTCGGTCCATACGGCTGCCGGGTAGCACTCGCGCGCCTGACGATCGTGCGTCACGCGGGCAAGCGTAACCGGACCGCGCGCGGCCTGCATCGCGCGACCAAAGCGTACGCGCAACAAGGCGGCAGGCTCAAGCGTCACACCGCTGCGATCTAACTCTGCCGCCAGCGTTGCCAGCGGGCCCTCCTCATGTGAGAGCGGATAACTGTCCAGGTCGACGTCGGCAAACAGCACGGCATCGTAGCTATCGGGGCGCAGGGCCGCCGCATCGGCAAGCGAAGTAAAGCGAACCTGGGCACGTGGCGCACGGTCAACCTCGTAGGTCTCGTAATCGTAGGCGGTGCTACGCTTGTCCACCTTGATGCGAATGCCATCGAGCACGGGCACGGTCGCGGCCTGCGACGCGTCGAGCGCGCGAGCATCGTTCATAAGGATGTCGATCGCGTGGCGCAGCAGGGCCACCTCCGCCTGGCGACGGGCCTGACCGTCGAGACCACCAAGCGCGCGATCGGGCAGTGCCTCGGCAACGGCAAGCATGGCCTTGAGCGCCGTCACGGGCTTGTCGCGCCACAGCGCCTGGAACACGTCCGAGACCACGCACGGCATGTTCTTAAACCAGTTCTCGTCGCTCGCCGCTTTACGCGTGCCCCTCACCTGGCCCTGCACGCTCTGCAGCAGGCTCTTGACGCCCGCAGTGGTCTTGCTGCGCGACAGTCGCATGTTCTTATCGAAGGTTCGCGCGCTGGCGGCATCGGCGCCTGAAAGCGGACTGTAGATCCAGTCAGTAAGCTCCGGGGCGGGCCACCACTCGGTCTTGGAGGCGGTGCCCTCGTCGGCGGCCTTCATGCGCTCGATTAGATTGGCGAGCGCCGTGAACTGCCTGCCCGCAATGGATTGGGAAAACGCCGTGAACTCGGCCGTCTCGGCAGCAACGTGGCGCGCCGCCAAACGAGCGGCAAGCTCGCCGAACAGCTGGGGTGCCCGGGCGGACACCACGAGTACGCGCACGGGATCGACGGGTGCGGAGGCGGCATCGTTGACCTTGGACTCCTTGCGCGCTTTCACCATCTTATCGATGACGTCCGCATAGACACGGGCACGGGCATGGGGCCCGGCGACTTCCACAAAGGCAGGACGTACGACGGACTTTGGAGCAATCGCGGGAGCGCCGGCATCCTCGTCCAGCGGTGCAACCTCAAACAGCACGCCGCGGGCATCAAAGGCGGCAGCCAGGTCCTCGCGCATCGCCGCTTGCTCGCAAGCGAGCAGCACGACAACCTCTCCCCCGTTGTTTGCCACGGCAGACAGCAACTCGAGCAGGCCGTGCGTAAACGACGTGATACCGCGCGCGCATACGGCGCGGGTGCACGCCGGCAGGCTATCGGCCAGGACACTGGCCATAATGTCAGCCGCCTCGCAGGGCTCGACCATTTCTCGACGGTCCAAGCCGCACGCATAGGCGCACAAAAGTTCAAACACGCGAGCCTCGGCGTCGCTTTTGGGCTTGGGCTTGCAAACGTTGTCGCAGCAACGCTCGGCACCTGTCCCTGCCACACCCGGCAGCACATCGCGGGCCATACGCGCGAGCATGCGCACCGTGCCCTGGCTGCGCGAAAGCGGCTGCAGGTCGGCGTCGTCGAGACGCGCTACCATGTCCGAAAACAGCATCTGACGTTGCAGGTTGTCGACGAAGCCGCGCCCGTCGCCCAAAAGCTCCCAAAGCGAGCGAAGCCACGATGTAGGCGTCTTGTAGTCAATACCCAGCGAAATCCCGGCTTCCGCCGCATCATGACGGCACAGGTCGAGCTCGGCAAACGTTGGCGCCAGCAGCACGGCACGCCCGTGGCGGGCAATAAGGTCGGCAAGCAGCGCCGACTCGGCATCGCTCAAATCCGTGCCGGCATTGGTGGTATAGATTCGAACAGGCATGGTCCTCCGCTCAAACTGTTCGCAATAATCAATGCATCCATCCTACCCGCCCACGCGGACAGATTTGCCCCACGCCAACAGATTTCCTCCGTCCCCAAAGGATCAAAAAACCGCCCCCGAAGGGACGGTTCTGCGCAATTCGTTTGTTGCCGCTGGCCTACTCGCCATCCTCCAGTTTGATGAGGATCTTGCGATAGCCACCGTACTCGCCGTTCAGCGCCTTTGAAACGCGGCTCACCGTAGTGGACGAAGCGCCGGTGCGGGCCTGAACCTCAACATAAGGCTCGCCCTCATCCAGATAACGCGCAACCTGCAGACGTTGCGAAAGATCGCAGATCTCGCGCGGCGTGCAGATATCGGTCAAAAACGCTTGGATATCCTTCTCGTCATCCAAAAGACTAAATGCGTGGACCAGCTGCTTGACATCAGGCTTGTCAAACATGTTCTCGATATTCATCGATCACCGCCAAACCCGCCAAAAGGCATCGAAGTTGATACTGACATCGGGCATCGTTCGCCCGTTCTATGCAATAGGGCAACGCCTGTGGCTTTTGCCCGTAGCAGTTTAGCACACCACCAAACTAAAGCGACAAAACTCTCTGCCAGCGGCGCGTTTTCTAGGACGAACGCCGTTTTGAAACCATATGCGCACGTAAGCTCCACGAATATTTGAGACAATGGGCGCCCAAACACCGCGGCGCGCCCGCGCAACCATCCAGGTCGCCGCCGTAAGCCGCTTCACGCGACGCCAGCAATCCCGGCGCAAGAAAGGATTCACGCCATGCGCTTTATGCTTAACTGGCTCTTCACCTCGATCGCCATCGCGATCGCCACGTTCCTCGTCCCCGGTATCCAACCCTTCGGCTTTGCCGAGACCTGGGTCTGCTTTGCCTTTGTGGGACTGTTCCTGAACATTGTCGATTCGTTCGTCAAACCGTTCCTCACGGTCATCTCGCTGCCGCTCACGATCATTACGCTGGGCATTTTCCAGCTTGTCGTCAACAGCTTTATGCTTGAGCTCGCGAGTTACCTGTCGGTCAACCTGCTGGGCGTCGGCATCTCCATCGCCAGCTTTGGATCGGCCTTTATGGGCAGCATCCTGGTGTCCATCACGCGCAGCATCCTCGACAGCATCGCCGAGGACTAAAATGGCCATTCCGGCCGTGTCCGTCTCAACAGCCCAAAACGAAGGCCGCCCATCGCAAAAATGGGCGGCCTTCTTATTTGCCAAGTCTCAAAGGGCGAGAAAATCTACCATTTCCACCCCGTCCCCAAATGCAGGTGTGGGTTAGATGACGTAGTCGTAGCCATGGTATGGAGCGACAAGTTGATCGAGCGTCACACCGTCGAGGTAGTCGTTGATGAGCTTGTCCAGGTTCTTCCACACGTCGAGCGTGGGGCACTCATCCGAACGCGAGCAGCCCTTGCAGTCGCCATCCAGGCAGGCGACCGGCGCCAGACTGCCCTCGGTCAGGCGCAAGATCTCGCCCACCGTGTATTGCTCGGGCGGGCGCGTGAGCACATAGCCGCCGCCCTTGCCGCGCATGCCCGAGAGCATGTTGGCGCGCACGAGCGTAGCCAAAATGTTCTCGAGATATTTCTCGGAAATCCCCTGTCGCGCCGCGATCTCTTTGAGCGGGATGCGACCGGCTGCCTGGTGCTCGGCCAGATCGACCATAACGCGCAGGGCATATCTGCCCTTAGTAGAAACCAACATGTATAGTGCTGCCTTTCGGTCATTTAGTCCGTAGAAATTCTAGCCGAAATATTGGTTTTGAAAATACCCGTTCCGGTCAAGATGGTTAATCGACTCGTAATAATCTTCTATTTCCTATTGCGTTACTAGGCTTTACTGTCTACTATGCTTGCCAACAGCAAAACGAACAACCCATAAGGTTTGTGGGTTTCGCTGCTACACACACCGTAAAACCACACGGTATCCAGTCATTTGAACACTTTGGAGGTTCACCATGAGCAATGTTTACACGTCCATCGATCAGCTTATCGGCCACACTCCGCTTCTGGAGCTCACTCACTTTGAGGCCGATGAGGACCTCAAGGCCCGCGTGCTCGTCAAGCTGGAATACTTCAACCCCGCCGGCTCCGTCAAAGACCGCGTCGCCAAGAACATGATCGACGAGGCCGAGAAGGCCGGCAAGCTCGTGCGCGGCGGCGACTACACCATCATCGAGCCCACGAGTGGCAACACCGGCGTCGGCATCGCCTCGGTGGCGGCGGCTCGCGGCTACAAGGTGATCATCACCATGCCCGAGACTATGTCCGTCGAACGCCGCAAGCTTATGCAGGCATATGGCGCACAGCTCGTGCTCACCGACGGTTCCAAGGGCATGAAGGGCGCCATCGCCAAGGCCGAGGAACTGCAGAAGGAGACGCCAAACAGCATCATCGCCGGCCAGTTTGTGAACCCCGCCAACCCCGCCATCCACAAGGCCACGACCGGCCCCGAGATCTGGGATGACACCGACGGCGAGGTCGACATCTTCGTCGCCGGCGTTGGAACCGGCGGCACCGTGACCGGCGTGGGTGAGTTCCTTAAGGAGCAGAACCCCGAAATCAAGGTCGTCGCCGTCGAGCCCGCCACTTCCCCGGTGCTCTCCAAGGGCCAAGCCGGCCCGCACAAGATCCAGGGTATCGGCGCCGGTTTTGTGCCCGACGTCCTCGACACCCAGGTCTATGACGAGATCATCCCCGTCGAGAACGACGACGCCTTTGCGACCGGCCGCGCCGTGGGCCACAAGGAGGGCGTGCTCGTGGGCATTTCGTCCGGCGCCGCCGTGTGGGCCGCGCTGCAGCTGGCCAAGCGCCCCGAGAACGAGGGCAAGACCATCGTGGCCCTGCTTGCCGACACCGGCGAGCGCTACCTGTCCACGGCGCTCTTCCAGGACTAGGGCCTGTCGCCCATAGGTTGAGCCCACGGACGAGCCGGTCTCCTCTCTCCCGGCAGTCTGAGCCCATCCAATCAGGGTGTCCCACGAGACGCCCGAACTTGCTACAATGTCTGCGGCGCGGAACCAGCCTCCCGCGCCGCTTTTCTTTTTTGGCCACATGCCACCAAGGAGAACCTCCCCATGCACAACAAGCGCGTGCTCGTCGCCATGAGCGGCGGCGTCGATTCCAGCGTGACCGCGTACCTGCTCAAAAGCCAGGGCTACGAATGCGTCGGCGCCACCATGCGCCTCACCTGCCCCGCGCCCGATCCTGCAACGGGTATGAGCAAAGTCGACCGCGACATCGCCGATGCAAAGGCCGTCGCCGAGCGTCTGGGGATACCCCACCATGTGCTCGACTTGCAGCAGACCTTCGACCACAGCGTTATCGAGCGCTTTGTGAACGCCTACCAGGAGGGGCTGACGCCCAACCCGTGCATCATCTGCAACCGCCACATAAAGTTTGGCGCGTTGCTCGGTGCGGCGCTGGACATGGGCTGCGACTACATCGCAACGGGTCATTACGCCAAAACAAGCCAGACAGTAGACGGCACCTGGCAGCTGCATCGCGGCGAAGATCCCAAAAAGGACCAGAGCTACTTTTTATATTCGCTTACGCAGGAGCGCCTGGCGCACACGATCTTTCCGCTGGCAGGCCTAGACAAAGAGCGCGACGTGCGCCGCATAGCCGCCGAGCAAGGCTTTACCAACGCCCAGAAGGCCGAAAGCGAGGACATCTGCTTTATTCCAGACGGTGACTACGCGGGCTATATCGAGCGCCGCTGCGGACATCCCGCTGCACCGGGCGACATTGTGTGGCGCGACGGCAGCGTGGTCGGACGCCATAACGGCGCGTTGCGCTATACCATCGGCCAGCGCAAGGGCTTGGGCGTCGCGATGGCGCATCCCGTGTATGTGACGGGCGTCGATGCCGCCAACAACACCGTGCATCTGGGCGAGGCCGAGGACCTAACGGCCACAGCACTCACG
>UROJ01000047.1 GCA_900549335.1 uncultured Collinsella sp. | reverse complement strand
CGCTGCCTCGTAAGCCTCCCAAGGGTCGCTACCACACGAGCCGCAACGCCAGAACATACCGGCGATATCGTGCTCGATCAGCAAGCTCGACGAACCCAGCACGAGCGTCTGCTCGGCGGGGCAACCCAGGAACTCCCCTGCCAGCTTGCGTGCCGAGGGAATGCCCTCAAAGCAGCCATAGTTGGAGCAGTCGACGTTGCCGTCGTGCAGATCGGCATCGGCATTGAGGATATCGAGCATGGGTCGAGAGATGTCCACCTGGGAGGGCGACGGCTTGCCGCGGGCCATGTCGAGCGCCAGGCCCTTGGCCTTGACCTCGGCGACCTCGGCCTTGAGCGCCTCGATGGCGGCATCGAGTTCGGTGGTTTCCATCTTCTGGTAGATCGTCTGCATGGGTGCGACCTTTCACGAAGCGGTACGTTGCAATTCTTCTAAGTATAGACCGCCACCGTCGCAACGTTATGAAGCCGTGATAGATTAAGTCCATCGCAATGAATTACGAATCGCCGCGCATGCCGGCGTGGAGCGCCCAAGGAGGCACTATGGAGTACGGATCGTTCCAGGCCGAGGAATTCGGCGACCTGCAGCGCCTGGTCGACGGACTGTTTTATGACCGCCACGCCATCGACCGCCTGGATCTGATCGTACAGGCCGAAATCTTGGACCTGGCGCCCGATCTCATGGAAATCGTCAACCTGCTACCGCCCGGCTATTACGACCGCCAGTCACTTTGCGACCAGCTCAACTCCGCCTTGGCCGCCCACGGCTGGGGCGCCATCTACGGCACCGTGGAATAAACCTAGTCATTTAAGAACGTCCCGAATGACTAAAACGCCGCCTGTGATGGTGTTCACAGGCGGCGTTTTCAAACTTGTATGCGCTCTTACTCGTCCTTGGGCGCGGGGTGTTTGCAGATCACACTCATGTAGATCATGCCAAGTACGGCCGCGGTGACAGAGCCGGCGAGAATAGCGGCCTTGGCGGCCAGGACCTCAAACTGGGCCGTCGGGAAGGCAAGGCCGCTGATGAGAATCGACATGGTAAAGCCGATGCCGCCCAGAATGCCCACACCGGCAATCATGTGCCAGTTGACATTGCGCGGCAGCTCGGAAATCTTGAGCTTGACCAAGGCGAACGTCATACCAAAGATGCCGATCGGCTTGCCCAGCAGCATGCCAAAGTACACGCCGAGCGTCACCGGGTCGGTGAGTAGTGTGCTCATGTCCACGCCCACTAGGCGAACCTGTGCGTTCACGAACGCAAAGATCGGCAGGATCACAAAGTTGACCGGCGTGGAGATCAGACGCTCCATGCGGATGAGCGGCGGGGTCACGCGGTGCATGACGCGCTCGACCTTGGTGGTCGAGACGGTAAAGTCATGCTGGCCCAGGATGTGTGCCTCGTCATCGTAGCGGTCATCGAGCAGCGGCAGACACTCGCCCAACCAATCGGTGAGGCTATCGAGCTTGACGCCGCACTTGGCCGGGATGGTAAAGGCCAAGATGACGCCGGCGAGCGTAGCGTGCACGCCGCTCTTGAACATGCAGAACCACAGCAGCAGGCCCAGCACCGAGTACGGGGCAAGGCGGTAATGCTGCGTCTTGTTGAGCCACACGAGCGCGCAGGTCACAAGCGCGGCGGCGCCCAACCAAAACGGATTGGGGCTCTGACCGTAGAAGATGGCGATGGCGGCGATGGAAATGAGGTCGTCGGCGATGGCGAGCGTCGAGAAGAACACGCGCACGCCGTTGGGCACGCGATTGCCCAAAAGCGACAGCACGCCCAGCGCAAAGGCAATATCGGTTGCCATGGGAATGGCCCAGCCGTTGTGCGCGCCGGCATGGTTAAAGATCAGATAGATGCAGGCGGGAACGACGACGCCGCCCACGGCCGCCAGCATGGGAAGCATGGCCTGGCGCGGGTTTTTGAGCTCGCCGACCGTCATCTCATACTTAAGCTCAATGCCCACCAGCAAAAAGAAAATCGCCATGAGGAAGTCGTTGACGAAAAGCTCAACGGTGAGACCGGCCGTAAGGTTGCCCAGGCCCACATACAGCGGGGTCTCCAAAAAGTGATGGATGGCCTCGTAGGCATCGGTATTGGCGCAAATGACGGCGGCGATGGCGGCGAAGACCATGACGGCGGCGGAAATCGTGCCGTTCTCGGCGATGCGCTCCCAGATGTCGTGACGTTCAAAGCGCTTGCGCTCACGAACGTTGAACAGCTGCTCAGTTGCTGCCATGGGCGGCTCCTTTCACGGGAAAGCTCCCGTCTTAAAAAAGCACGGCCCGCCCAAGTGGCGGCGCCGCGCTCCAACGTATTACGCTTGCATCTAGCCTACCCTGCACGACAAGCACGCAGGCATGGCCGAAAAGCGGAACCACAGGTTGAACATTATTTGCTCAACGGCACGGGCACGCCTGTCCAAGAGACGACGCAGCGCCGTGCACAAAAAACGACCGGAGCGCGGGGCGTCCGCGATCCGGTCGTGGCGTTTGGTCAACTAAACCTAGCAGGCGGCCATGATGGGGGCAGCGACCTGCTTCTTACGGGAGAGGACGCCCGGCATCCAGACGCCGTCGTGCTCGTCAGCAATGTCCAGGCCCTTCTGAGCGGCCTCGGTCTCGCCCTCGAGCAGGACCTGCGAGCCCTCCTCCATGATGTCAGTGATGCACAGGACGATGCCGTCAGCACCCTTCTCGGCGGCGTAGGCGCGCATGGCCTCGCGAATCTCGTCGATCATGCCGAGTGCGCGAGTCTTGTCGACAGTCTCGTACTGGCCGATGAGCAGCTTCTTGCCGGCAGGCTCGAACATCTTGATGTCGTTGCCGACCATCTCGGCTGCGGTGAAGGAGCCAGACGGACGGGTGAGGAAGACCTCCATGCCAAACTTGACCGGGTCGACGCCCACCTGCTCGCCGAGCTTGGCGGCGACGGCGCGGTCGACATCGGTGGTGGTGGGGCTCTTGAGCATGAGCGTGTCAGTCATCATGGCCGAGAGCAGCAACTTGGCCTGGACGTCGGAAAGCTCAACGCCGAGCACGCCGGCGAGCTTGGTGACGATGGTGCAGCTGGAGCCCCAGGGCAGGCAGATGTAGTGCAGCGGGCCGGCGGTCTCGAAGTCGCCGATGCGGTGATGATCGACAACGCCAAAGACCGTGGCGTCCTTAAGGCCGGCGACGGACTGGGCAGACTCGTTGTGGTCGGTGAGGACAACGAGCTGACCGGCCTCGACGGACTCGATCACGCGGGGCTCGGCGATGCCGGCGTCGGCGAGCAGCTTGGCGGACTCGGCCGGAAGCTGACCAAGGGCGCAGGCCTCGTAGGTGTTGCCGGCATACTCAACCTGGTTGAGCAGCTGGGACAGGACGACGGCGCTCATGATGGCGTCGTTATCGGGGTTCTGGTGACCAAAGACAAGAACGTTTGCCATGGATATCCTCCACTTGATATGTGTACTTGGACGTAGCTATGGTAGCACGCCGATGCCGAGCCTTCGCAGACGGAAGGGCCACGGTATATTTTGGGGCGCAGGCACGGGGGCCAAGGCTGTCCCTTTTGCACCATGTTGGTGCAAAGTAACCTGTCCCCCTTGCACCAGCTATTTACCGGCGGCGCGCAGGGCTACGTAGGCGGCACCGATGATGCCGGCGTCGTTTCCGAGCGAAGCGACCTTAATGGGTGTCTCGCGCGAGGCGGAAAGCGCGTACTGCTTAAAGTGCTCGCGAACCTTGTCGAGGTAGACATCGGCCGAGGCGGAGGCGCCGCCGCCGATGAGGAACATCTCGGGATCAACCACGTTGGCAATAAGCGCCAGTGCACGGCCGAGATAGTCGGCCATGGTATCGGCCGCGGCCAGCGCGAGCTTGTCGCCCTCGCGGCAGGCCTGGAACACGTCCTTGGAATCGGAGGGGCCGGTCAGCTCGATGGGCTCGACGCCCGCCTTCTCGCACTCGGCAAGGTAGTTGCTCACCACGCCGGTGGCGCTGGAATACTGCTCCAGATGGCCATGGCCGCCGCAGCCGCAGGTGCGCTCCTCAGCCGGGTTCAGGCACATGTGGCCAATCTCGCCGCCGGCGCCCACAACGCCCGATACCACGTCGCCGTTAACGATAACGCCGCCGCCCACGCCGGTACCAATGGTGACCATCACCACGTTCTGTACGCCCTTGGCAGAGCCGAGCCAGGCCTCGCCCATGGCAGCGGCGTTGGCATCGTTCTCGTACTTAACGACCGCGTCGGGACAGTGCTCCTGAATGGCGATCCTCAGCTTGGGCAGGTTAATGGCAATGTTGGCCTTGACCTTGGCATCGCCCGACGCCGGAATGGGGCACGGAACGGCCAGGCCAATGCCTGCCACAAAGGCGCGCGGAATCTGCGCCTTGGCGACCACCTGGTCGATAGCCTCGGTCACCGCGGCAAAGCCCGCAGCGTCAACGATAGGAGGCGTAGGCACGCTGGCCTTGGCAAGCAGGTTACCGTCTTCGTCGAACAGGCCCTCCTTGACCGAAGTGCCGCCGACGTCAATGCCGATGTAGTACTGCTTAGGTTCCATGGGAGCCCACCTTTCTCGTTTAAACATTGCCTGTATGGTACCGCTCCCAAGGCAAAAACCTACCAAAAAGGGACAGGTTTGTTTTGGCAGGTTTTATCTGGGAAAACGCGAATGACCGCTTAACACGACATTACTCAGATGTTTATCTAATTAGAGCGCTCTAGTTTATATGCAAAGCGACTTTTAATTATATCTTTCTCGAACTTTTTCAATATATAATAGGGATGCTTAGGTGTTAACTATACTTTCTTTTATACTCAATCAAGTTGGAAAGGAGGTTCCATGATTCCCAAATACGAGGCGATAGCTGCGGATATTCGTCGCACTATCGAGGATGGCGCTCTTAAACCGGGCGACAAGCTTCCTACCGTCGTTGAGTTCTGCAAGCTCTATAGCGTTTCCAAAATTACCGTCAAACGAGCTATTGAACAAATCACCGAGGAAGGTCTTATTACCAGCCGGCGTGGATCGGGTACCTACGTTAAGGACACGGCGGGGCTTCCCGGCCAGGCGTTTTTCCAGGGCAAAAACGACCGTACCCAGGGTTTTTCGTACGAGCATCGCGGGGAGAAGGTGACCTCGGTGGTCTACGATTTCTCGATCGTCAATCCGCCGGCAGAGGTTGCGACCCAGCTGGGAATGGCCGAAGACGACTTTGCCTATCACATCGTGCGCGTACGCGAGGTCGATGGTCAACCCATCGTTATCGAGTACACCTATATGCCACTCGAGCTGATTCCGGGTCTTAAGAAAAAAGACCTGTACGCGTCGGTCTACAGCTTCATCCGCGAGCAGTGCGGACTCAAGATCTCGAGTTTCCACCGTACCATTCGCGCCGTCGCGGCAACTGAGGAAGAGGCTGAGCGCCTGGATACCAAACCCGGCTCTCCCCTGCTCGAACTCACCCAAATTGGCTTCTTGGATAGCGGCACCGCGTTTGAATATTCTATCTCGCACAACGTAGGCGACCGCTTTGAGCTGCACAACGTAACGCTGGCCTAGTTTTGCAATCCGGTGGGTGCTCGTTTTGAGCTGTCTTACGCGGCACCCGCACAACCTTATGGGAGTATGCACATGTCCGATTTGATTAAACTCACGCCGATCTTCCACGAGAAGATCTGGGGCGGCCGCCAGCTGGAGACCGTGTTTGGCTACGACATTCCCGAGGGTCCCATCGGTGAGTGCTGGGCCATCTCGGCACACCCCAACGGCGACTGCCAGATCGCTGAGGGCCCGTACGCCGGTCACACGCTGTCATGGCTGTGGACCGAGCACCGCGAGCTCTTTGGCAACTGCAAGGGCAAGGAGTTCCCGCTGCTCATTAAGATTCTGGACGCCAAGGACGACCTTTCGATCCAGATCCACCCCAACGACGAGTACGCCGCCGAGCACGAGAACGGCAGTCTGGGCAAAACCGAGTGCTGGTATGTACTGGACTGCGAGCCCGGTGCCACGATCATCGTCGGCCAGCGCGCGCACGACCGCACCGAGGCTGCGCAGATGATCGAGGAGGGCCGTTGGGACGAGATGCTCAACGTACTGCCGATTCACAAGGGCGACTTTTTCCAGATTGATTCCGGTACCGTGCACGCCATCAAGACCGGCACGCTCATTTTGGAGACGCAACAGTCGAGCGACGTCACGTATCGTCTGTACGACTACGATCGCCCGGGCACCGACGGCAAACTGCGCCCGCTGCACATTGAGCAGAGCCTGGATTGCATCAACTTTAACGCGCAGGCACCGACCGACGGCACCGTAACCGCGCGCGAGGTCGATGGCGTGACCGAGCTCGAGTCCAACCCCTGCTACACCGTCGATCGCGTGCGTGTCGACGGCAGCAAGACCCTCGACCAGCGCTGGCCCTTCATGTGCCTGTCGGTCATCGACGGCGAAGGCACCGTCTGCGGCGATCCCGTCCACAAGGGAAGCCACCTGCTGGCCCCGAGCACCGTCAGCTCCATCGACCTCGAAGGCAAGATGGAACTGATCATCAGCCACCTCTAGGTCGCAACAACAACCAAAACGAAACAAGGGGCTCCCCCGTTCTTCAACGGGGGAGCCCCTTGCCATGTCTAAGTATTCAGCCCACCCGGCTCTCCAGATCAAAAAGCGAACGAGCAAAGCGACGTTCGTCCAGCAACGTTACCCAAGGACCTGGGCGGGCGTATAGGGCAACATCGATCGCGAGTTCCGCACGAGCCGGAGAGCACTTAATGTGCTCTCCGTGCGAGCAGGACTGCCCGAGCAGGCGATGTTGCCCTATACGCCCGCCCAGGTCCGCCGGGATCACGACAGCTTGACGATCGGCGCAAAGCCCTTCATCAGCTTTTTGGTCTGGCCGGTCTTTTCGAATTGGACCTCGATCATGTCTCCGGCGACCGAGATCACGGTACCCGTGCCAAAGGTCTTATGACTCACGGTATCGCCCGCGGAAAAGTCCTGCGATGCGCTGGCGCGATCGACCTTGCGCTCCACCGTCGGCGACACCTTGGATGACGGCTTTTTGGCTCGCGGCGCGCCCGAGCCAAAGGTCGAGGCAACACGGCCAGCGTCGGGCGAAACCCCACGATGGCGCTCGGTGCCATAAGTGCTGCCGCCAAAGAAGTCATCGAAGCTCGATCCGCTGCGCGATCCAGAGCCGCCGGTCGAGCGCGTATGCGAGCCAAACACCTTGCCGCCATACATGTCCGAGCCCATACCCGAGCCAAACGTGCCGTGACGGTCGCCGCGCTTCTCCCAGCCCGTGCCCTCAAAACCGGCAGAACCGATACCGCTAAACTCGATGTCCTCAAACGGGATCTCGTTGAGGAAGCGCGAGCGCGGATTGGCAGAGGTCGAGCCGTAGGTGCGACGCGTGGCCGCATAGGTCAGGAACAGGCGCTTGCGAGCACGCGTGATGGCGACGTAGGCCAAGCGACGCTCCTCCTCGAGCTTGCCCGGATCGTCACTGCCGCCAAAGTCGTGCACGTGCGGGAAGATGCCCTCCTCCATGCCAGCCACGAACACCGCCGGGAACTCCAGGCCCTTGGCGGAGTGGATGGTCATCATAGTGATAGCATGCGTCTCGCCGGCCAGGGAATCCAAGTCGGAGCGCAGGGCCAGCCACTCCATGAGTGCCGGCAGCGCCTTACAGGTGAGCGGACCGTAGGTGCGCTCGATCTCGTCAGCATGCACGGCGCCCGCCGGCAGCTCAGTCGGCGCGGCATACGCGTTGCCCGCGATGGCGGCGGCCAGGGCATCCTGCGGAGAAAGCGCCGGAGCGGCCAGGCTATCGAGCGGATTGGAACCAGCGGCATCACGCGCGCCAACGAGCGCCTCAAACGAAGACACGGGCGCAGACGGGCCGGGCTCGGGCGCAGGCGCGCTCACCACAACGGGCTCGGGCTCAACGTCGGCGGGCACATCGGCAACACCGGCTGCGCGCAGCTCTTCCAAGCTCTCGAGCGTACCCTCGATATCCTCGTGCGTCTCCTCAAATTCGGCTGCGACGCCCAAGAATTCCTGGATGTTCTCGGCGCGGCTCTCGGACTCCATGGTGCCCTCGGCGCGGAAAGCCTGCAGCAGGCCCGTCTTCTCGACGATCATCTCGACGACGTCCTTGAGCTCGCCGTCCATGCGACGGCCCTCGCGCACCAGCGCCACAAAGCTCGACAGGCCGTTGCGCACCTTGGCGCTAAACATGCCCGTCTCGGCGCACGCGATCTCGCAGGCCTGGAAGAACGAACAACGGTTGTCGCGCGCCAGCTGCTCGATCTTTTGGATCGAGGTGGAGCCGATGCCGCGGCGCGGCGTGTTGATGACGCGCTTGACGCTCATCTCGTCTGCCGGGTTCACGATCATCTTGAGGTAGGCCATGACGTCGCGAATCTCGGCACGGTCGAAGAATCGCGTGCCGCCCACGATCTTGTAGGGCACGCCCGCACGCAGGAACATATCTTCGAGAATACGCGACTGGGCGTTGGTGCGGTAGAACACAGCGATGTCGTCGTAGCTCGTGCCCTTGGAGTGCAGCTTTTCGATCTCGCCGGCAATCCAGCGGCCCTCGTCGCGCTCATCGCTTGCCTGGAAGGCCTGGATCTTCTCGCCGTCGCCCTCGGCCGTAAACAGGCGCTTGTCCTTGCGCTGCGAGTTGTGGCGCACCACGGCATTGGCGGCGCTCAGGATGTGACCCGTAGAGCGGTAGTTCTGCTCCAGCTTGACGGTCTTGCAGTTTTTAAAGTCCTTCTCAAAGTCCAGGATGTTGGTGATGTCGGCGCCACGCCAGCTGTAAATGGACTGGTCATCGTCACCCACGACCATGAGGTTTTGGTACTTGGCGGCCAGCAGGTTGGCGATCTCGTACTGGACGTGGTTGGTGTCCTGATACTCGTCGACGCTAATGTAGCGGAAACGCTCTTGGTACTTGTCGAGCACCTCGGGGCGGGTGCGCAGCAGCTCGAGCGTGCGCACGAGCAGGTCGTCGAAGTCCATCGCGTTGGCGGCGCGCAGGCGGCGTTCCAGCTCCAGGTAGACCTGCGCGGCCTTTTTGTCGTTGGGGCTGTCGGCGGATTTGAGCATGTCCTCGGGGCCGATCATGGCGTTTTTGGCCGAACTGATCTTGCTGCGGATCATATTGATGGGGAATTGCTTTTGCTCGATACCGAGCGCCTGCATAATATCGCGCACCATGCGCTTGGAATCGTCGTCATCGTAGATGGTGAACTGACCGGTGTAGCCCAGCAGGTCAGCGTCCTCGCGCAGCATGCGCACGCACATAGCATGG
>UROJ01000046.1 GCA_900549335.1 uncultured Collinsella sp. | reverse complement strand
TATAGCTCGAAAACACCAGGTTGTTTTCGTGGAGCGCGGGCGTGTCGGCCACAAAGGCGCCGCGCCCGCGCTCGGTGCGCACCAGGCCCTCATCAACGAGTACCTTAAGGGCGTGGCGCACGGTGCTGCGCGACAGCCCCGATTCGTCCATGAGTTCCATCTCGGACGGCAGCTTGTCTCCGCGTGCGAAGATACCGGCGGCGATGCGGTCACGCAACATGCCCGCCAAGCGCTCGTATTGGCTCAGTTTCTTTTTAGACGAAGCGTTCATGTGATCAACCTGTATCTAACTTGTATGCCTATCTAAGCAAGCATGTATTCAATACAACAATAAAACCGCTGGTATTGAGCTACCGAAAACCTTACCAGCAAAATTTCTAAGATAAATATAGCATACAACTAGTCGACATAACCAAAACATGTATGTAACTTGTATGCCATCGAGAGCATCAAACGAGAAGAAAGGCTGATGCACGATGACTACTCAGGAACAGGTTAAGGATGTCGTCTCCCAGGTTTTGGCTGACAAGGCAGACAAGGGCGGCATCAAGCGCGTCGTGTGGATTGGTGCCGGCGGATCCAACGGCGGCAACTATCCTGCCCAGTACTTTATGGAGCACGAGGCCACGCAGGTCGTGAGCTCCAGCTACACCAGCAACGAGTTCGTGCACGCCACCCCGGCCTACGTCAACGAGAACACCCTGGCCGTCGTCGTGTCCATGCGCGGCACCAAGGAGACCATCGTTGCCGCCCAGGTCGCCAAGGACCACGGCGCCAGCACCATCGCCATCTATGTTGACGAGTCCGGCCTCACCGAGGTCTGCGACTACAAGATCCAGTACGACAGCCTGGCCGTCGACGAGTCCTGCATGGGCCGCACCAACTCCGCCGTCGTGACCATGATCGCCATGGAGCTTACGCAGCAGACCGAGGGCTATGCCGAGTACGAGACCGCTATGGCCGCGTTTGACTTGGTCGACCCCATCTATCGCAAGGCCGTCGAGTACACCCGTCCGCTTGCTGCCAAGTGGGCCGAGCAGAACGCCGACAAGCCCTGCATCAACGTGATGGCTCAGGGTCCGCTCTTTGGTGCCGCCTACGTCTTTAGCATCTGCAACGTGCAGGAGATGCTGCAGATCGACTCCTGCACCATCAACACCTGCGACTTCTTCCACGGTCCCTTCGAGATCCTGGACAAGCGCACCTCGCTGTTCCAGCTCATCAGCGTCGGCCGCAGCCGCTGCAACGACGAGCGCGGCATCCGCTTCGTCAACCAGTACGGTGGCGAGCGCGTTTATCAGCTCGATGCCAAGGAGCTCGGCCTCAACGACATCAAGGACAGCGTGAGCGAGTACTTCAACCACCTGATCTTCGCCCCGATCCTCAACAACGTCTACATGCGCGCGCTCTCTGCCGTCACCCACAAGGACTACATGACGCGCCGCTACATGTGGAAGCTTGAGTATTAGTTACGCGGTTTTACCAAACCGCGTAACGGATCGACGCTGCGCGGTCCGCATTTGGGCAATCTGACGTTCAACTTCAAGGGCGCGACCAGAAGGTCAGCGCCCTTTCGTTTCACGTCACCTTGCCTCAAATGCGGCCCGCTCGCTGACTTATGCTCAACCAGCGGCGCCTTAGACGTTGGGGACGTTCTTAAATGACTAGTCATTCGGGAGCGTCCCAATGAGTATGTGGGGAAGCAGATTTTCCCGTCTGCCGATTTGTGTCTTGAAAAATGTATATAACGACTATAACGTAGTGTGAAACATATTGGAAACAATACCGAGGAGGCTGCGTTGAAGAAAAGCAATCTGGGCTATGTGCTAGTGCTGATCGCCGCGCTTATGTGGGGCACCATCGGAATCTTTGTTAACGGAATATCGGCCCTGGGTGTTTCGTCTCAGAGCATGGCGGCCTTTCGCCTGTTGTCGGGTGCTGTCTTAATGGCTCCGGTCTTGGCATTTATGGGTTGCCAGGGAGGTGTTCGTGAGGGAAAAGCCTCGGGTGCCATGGCACTGTTCAAGGCAAGTCCTAAAGAGCTTGTTCCCTGCGCGCTTCTTGGCATTATCGGCCTCGCCACCGCTAACACGCTTTATTACGAGTGCATGGGCGAGGTGGGCATGTCCACGGCCTCGGTGCTGCTTTACACCTCGCCGGTGTTTGGCGTCGTGCTCGGCCGCGTGCTTTATCGCGAGGACGTGACCCCCAACAAGCTCGTCGCCATCGTCTTTAACATTGTGGGTTGCGTGCTCGCGGTGACGAGCGGCGACCTGTCCGGTTTCCATTTCTCGGCTTGGGGCGTCGTGTCGGGTGTGATCGCCGGGCTTTGCGGTGCGCTACTGGCTGTGTTTAGCCGTATGGCTACCAAGACGCTGCATCCGCTGGCGGTGACGTTTTGGGGCTTTGTCTTTGGCGGATGCTTTATGGCAGTGCTTTCGGCTCCGTGGTCCGATGTGGCCGCGGCAATGTCCCCGCAGCTCATTCTGCTGTTCGCGGGCTTTGGCTTTATTCCGACGGCTCTTGCGTACATCTTCTATATGCAGGGCCTTTCGATGGATCTTGAGACGTCGAAGGTGCCGGTCGTGGCTTCGTTTGAAACCGTTGCGACCGTTCTGGTCGGTATTGGCATCTATGCCGAGCCCGCCGGCGTGATCAAAGTCCTGGGCATCGTGCTGGTGCTCGCGTCCATCCTGATTATGAACACCGACTTCTCCAAGCTACGCAACAGTGTGTTTGTCGGTCATGTTGTTGAGAGCATGACCTTTAAGCCCAACGCGTGGTGGACCGAAAAATCTCAGGACATGGATCTGTTTAAGGAGCGCACGGGCATTGCGTTGGAGCCCACCGTGCAGGAAAGCCCCTGGTACTTCGTGCGATAGGGGATTGGCAAGGCGTCTGATCTGGGGTTATCCAGCCAGCGCCGGCCTACCCAGCCCCAACGTTTCAAGTACGTTAAACCCGTCAACGGTCGATTTTCACCCGCGAACGGTCTTTATACTAATTAGCAATATCCGCAACGTATAAGACGTTATAATGACCATAACGAAAAGGAGGAGGCAAGATGAATCAGATCATTCTCGCATCCCATGGCGGCCTGGCCGCAGGCGCCAAAGACACGCTCGAGATGGTTCTCGGCGACGTGTCGAACGTCCACGTCGTGTCGCTTGCTCGTGACGACAAGGAGCCCATCACCAATAAGGTGGACGCCATGATCGCCACGTTCAACACGGACGACACCGTCTATGTGTTGACCGATATGCTCGGCAGCTCGGTCAACAACAACATGGTCGAGCTTTCCAAGAACGGCACGAAGTTCACGGTTGTCAGCGGTTTCAACATTCCGCTGGCACTGACGCTCGCTATGAGCCCCGTCCCCGTCAAGGGCGCCGAGCTCGCGGCCCTCATCAACGAGGCCCGCACCGGCCTGACCAACCCCAACGCACCGGTCGAGGCTGCCGCGGCTCCCGCCAAGAAGGCCAAGGCGCCCCGTCACAGCTCCGGTCCCGCCAAGATCGTCCTCGCACGTCTTGACTACCGTCTGCTGCACGGCCAGGTCGTCTTTACCTGGACCACCAAGGTTCAGGCCGAGCGCATCATCGTCGTCGACAACGCTGCCGCCAACGATGACATCAAGAAGGGTGCTCTTAAGCTGGCCAAGCCTCAGGGCGTGCGCCTGAACGTCTTCACCGTCGAGCGTGCCCTCGCCAAGATGGACAAGCTCAACACCCTCGGCGAGCGCGTCATGTTCGTCTTTGGCAACACTGCCGAGATGCTGCAGTTCTGCCAGGGCTACAAGCTCGACGCCATCAACCTGGGCGCCACCGCCAACCACGACGGTGCCGATCAGGTCGGCGGCAAGGACAGCTCCGTCTTCCTCGACGCCACCCAGAAGGCCGACGTCAATCAGCTGCTCGACATGGGCATCAAGCTCTATGTTCAGCAGACCCCTACGTATCAGAGCGTCGACATCGACGCCAAGCTGTAATCAACCAGGCTTTTGCCTGACTGAAAGGAGAAGGGTATGAATACGTTCATCAGTGCGGTGCTCGTCGGCCTCGTCGGCGTGTTCTGCATGTGGGACTCCCGCCTGCTCGGTCGTCTTAACTTCGAGCAGCCCCTCGTTGGCGCTACGCTCGTCGGTCTGCTGCTGGGCGATGTGCCCACCGGCCTTGCCGTCGGTGCCGCCGTCGAGCTCGTGTCCATGGGCCTGGTGCAGGTCGGCGCCGCCGTTCCGCCCGATATGGTCCTGGGCGGCATCGTGGCCGCTGCCTTTGCGTGCCTGACCGATGCTTCCGCCGAGACCGCCATGACGATCGCCATCCCGGTCGCCGTCCTGGGTCAGCTTCTCGGCATCGTGTTCCGTTCCATCATCGCCGCCCTCACCCATGTGGCAGATAGCGCGATCGATAACGGAAAGTTCAAGACCGCCTACCGTATGCACATCTGCGCCGGCTCCGGTCTGTACGCCGTCATGTACTTCCTGCCGATCTTCCTCGCCGTTTTTGTTGGCACCGACCTGGTTCAGGCCATCGTCAACATGGTTCCCGAGTGGCTGTCCACTGGTCTTAACGTTTCGACCAAGATCATGACCGCCTACGGCTTGGCCCTGCTGCTCACCATGATGATCAAGAAGGGTATGACTCCGTTCCTGTTCATCGGTTTCCTGCTCGCCGCTTACCTCAACCTGTCCGTCATCGCGGTCGCTCTGATCGGTGTGTGCCTGGCTGTCGTCTTCATGGGCTTCAAGTTCAACGGTTCCCATGCAGCCGCCGGTGTCGATTCCGACTACGATCCGCTCGAAGACGACGAAGACTAAGGAGGAACACACTATGGCAACCGCAACCAAGGACGTGTCCCTGAACAAGAAGGTCAGCCAGTTCTTCTGGCGCTCCTGGGCCATCCAGGCCTCTTGGAACTACGAGCGTCAGATGAACATGGGCTTCCTCTACGGCATGGTTCCCACGCTCGATCGCCTCTATCCGGACGAGTCCGACCCCAAGCAGCTCGCTGCTAAGAAAGAGGCTTACCACCGTCACATGGCGTTCTACAACTGCACCCCGCAGACGAGCGCTTTCATCTTGGGCCTCGCCGCCTCCATGGAGGAGGAGTACGCCAAGGATCCCGAGAACTTCGATCCCGATTCGATCAACGCGGTCAAGACCTCCCTCATGGGTCCGCTTTCCGGCATCGGTGACTCCTTCTTCCAGGGCACCATCCGCGTTATCGCCTTTGGCCTGGGCGTTCAGCTGGCTCAGCAGGGCTCCATCATGGGCCCGATCCTGGCCATGCTCATCTCCATCGTCCCCTCTGTGCTGATCACTTGGTTCGCAGCCAAGATGGGCTATCAGGGCGGCCACGAGTACCTGAGCAAGCTTCAGGGCGGCGACCTCATGGAGAAGCTCATGTATGTCTGCGGCATCGTGGGTCTTATGTCCGTGGGCGGCATGATCGCTACGCTGATCGGCGCCACCACCCCGCTGCAGTTCGCTGACGGCACCGTCGTGATCCAGGACATCCTGGACGGCATGATGCCCCAGATGATCTCCCTCGGCCTCACCGGCCTTATGTACTGGCTCATCAAGAAGAACGTCAACACCGGTTGGCTTCTCGTGATCGCCATCGTGGGCGGCATCGCCCTCTCCGCGGCCGGCATCCTGGCCTAGTCGCGACCAAGCGTCTAATCGCTTTCCCCGGGGAGCCTGCCTGACATCCCATACCCCAGGCAGGCTTCCATCCCTAAATGTGTCAAAGGGACAGTTCCTTTGACACATCCTCAACGGGCCGGCGACTCGGTCCAAACCACGGTAACCCTGCGAGCGCTCGGCAATGTGGCGCCGCAAAAATCGAAAGGAATGTGTCAGATGTACGAGATCGACCTTAACCTCCCTAAGCAGATCGTCGCTGACGTCCTGTCCAACCACGAGATCCACAGCGTCGCCTTCGTCGGCTGCGGTGCTTCCATGTCCGACCTTTACCCCGCCAAGTACTTCCTGGCCAACAACACGGACAAGCTGAACGTTCAGATCTTCACCGCTAACGAGTTCAACTACGACACGCCTTCCTGGGTCAACGAGCACACCTTCGTGATCACTTGCTCCCTCGGTGGCTCCACGCCCGAGACCGTCGAGGCCAACAAGACCGCCAAGAAGCACAACTGCCCGGTCGTCTCCCTCACCAACAAGGCTGGCTCCCCTCTGACCGTCGACGCCGACCATGTCATCGTTCACGGCTTCCACGCCAACTACGCTGCCAAGTGCGAGAAGCCCGGCTATGCCATCGCTCTTGCTGTCGAGATCCTTCAGCAGACCGAGGGCTATGACCACTACGAGGACATGATCACCGGCCTCACCAACGTCTTCGATCTCTGCGAGAACGCCGCTCAGCACTGCAAGAAGCTCGCCAAGAAGTTCGCCGAGGACTTCAAGGACGACAAGATGATCTACTTCATGGCTTCCGGTGCCTCCGAGAAGATGGCTTATTCTCACGCCGCCTTCCTGTTCACCGAGATGCAGTGGATCGACGCCGCCGCCTACAACACCGGCGAGTACTTCCACGGCCCGTTCGAGGTTTCCACCGAGGGTAAGCCTTACGTCTTCTTCATGTCCGATGGCGCTACCCGTCCGATGGACGCCCGCGCCCTCACCTTCCTTGAGCGCATGGGCGCCAAGGTCGCTCTGATCGACTCCAAGGACTACGGCCTGGCTGACGCCGTGCCCGCGAGCGTCGTCACCTACTTCAACCCGCTGCTGCACCTCGCCGTTATGCGCGAGTACGGCAACCAGATCGCCGAGGCCCGTCAGCACCCGCTGACCATGCGTCGCTACATGTGGAAGCTTTCCTACTAATCACAAGTAAGTAGACCTTACGGGTTGATTGAGAGGGGATGGGGTTTGCGCCCCGTCCCCTTTTTGCTTTGGGGGCGTGTCTGTCGCGTCATAAAGCCCCAGATAAAACCTACCAAAATAAACCTGTCCCTTTTTGGCAGGTGGGAGGAGATGCATATGATCAAGGCAGTGCTGTTTGACATGGACGGCGTGCTGGTCGATACCGAGTGGTTCTACAACCGTCGTCGCGTGGCGTTTATGGAAGAGAAGGGGTTCCACTTTGACGAGATCCCCGATCTTTCGGGGTCTAACGAGCCTGCCATTTGGGAGGCACTGGTGCCCGACGATGTTGAGCTGCGCGAGCGCCTGCGCGTGGAGTACAAGCAGGTTTATAGCCCGGACCATCCCGTTCCGTATGCCGAGCTGCTCAACGAGCAGACGGAGCCGGTGATGCGCAAGCTGCACGAGCGTGGCGTGAAGTGTGCCATCGCGAGCTCGTCCTATCGCGAGTTGATCGACGAGCTGGTGGAGATTGCCGGTATCGCCGACGTGTTGGACTACACCATCAGCGGTCACGAGTGCAGTGCGTTTAAGCCCGACCCCGAGATCTACCTGCGTGCCATGGAGGCGCTAGGGGTGGAGCCTGCCGAGTGCCTGGTTATAGAGGATTCGCCTTTGGGCATCGAGGCTGGTAAGCGCTCCGGCGCCCGCGTCCTGGCGCTGCGTCCGCACGAGGGTGTCAACCTCGATCAATCGCGAGCCGATGTCGTTATCGATAATCTGACCGACATTTTGGCCGCTTTGTAGTGTCAATCCGCCGCGAGAAGCACTGATTCACGCGTCTTTTGCTGCGGATTGGCTTAATTTGTCATCTATTTGGATCCGTTTGGCTTCGATTCGGACTAAGTGAGTAGACTTTTTGGTGCAAGACGAGCACAAAGCGCATCTGCTCTAGTAAAACCGCAGGTCACAGGGGTGGCGGTTTTGGGTGTGCTCTGCAGGTCGCGTAAAGTCTACTCACTTGTTATTTGGGCCTTTGGTCGTGGGGTTGCTGGTCCCGCTTTGGTTGTCGAGGGAGGGTGAATTGAAGCGCCCCCGCATGCTCCGTGCTACAATCGCGGGCATGCCTCACAACCAGATTTGCCTTCGAAAGGAGCCCGCGTGGCGAACGCCATCGATCAGCTCACGGACCGCGTGCTCGTGCTCGGCCGCCTTACCATCGTCCGCCGCGCCATTACTGCCGTGGCGGTCACGATTTCCGCCGTTCTCCAGACATTTCTGATCCAGGCGTTCATCCAGCCCGCCGACCTGCTTCCGAGCGGTCTTACCGGCGTCGCGGTCCTGCTCGATCGCGTTACCTCGCTCGGCGGCGTTCACGTCGACATCTCGCTCGGTATGCTCGCGCTCAACATTCCCGTGGCGCTCCTATGCTGGAGCGGCATTAGCAAGCGCTTCGTCATCTTCTCGATGATGCAGGTCGTGCTCTCGTCGCTGTTTCTCAACGTCTTTCACTTCGCGCCGTTTTTGGGCGACAAGATCATGCTCATCATTTTTGGCGGCGTGGTCTCGGGTCTGGGCGCTGCCATCGCGCTAAAGTCCGGCGCATCCACCGGCGGCACCGACTTTATCGCGCTGTGGGTTTCCAACCACACGGGCAAGACTATCTGGGGCGTCATCTTTGGTTTCAACTGCTTTATCCTGGCGATCTTTGGCTTTATGTTTGGCTGGGACAACGCGGCGTACTCCATCGTGTTCCAGTTTATTTCGACCAAGACCATCGACAGTTTCTATCGTCGCTACGACCGTGTGACGCTGCAGATCACGACGTGCAAGGCAGACGAGGTCATGACCGCCTATGTTAACCATTTTCAGCACGGCATTAGCTGTGCCGAGGTCATCGGCGGATACAGCCGCGAAAAGATGTATCTGCTGCACGCCGTTGTCTCGACCTATGAGAGCCAGGACATTATCAAGCTAGTGTGCGACATTGATCCCGGCGCCGTGATCAATGTGTTCCACACGCTCAGCTTTGTGGGCGGCTGGTGGGGCGGTCATGTCGACGAGCCCATGCCTACGGCCGTACCCGATCCCGACAAGCCCGCGCGCATGGCCAGCAGGCAGGCGCGCCTCAGCGAGCAGGACAGCCTGCAGCAGGACGACGGCAAGTAGGGTATTGGCATTTTGCCGGCCCGGCTGATCCTGTCCGCTTGAGCCCCTCGAAAGCCCCGTTGCATTCGAGGGGCTCTCGTTTGCCCAGATAAAACCTGCCAAATTAAACCTGTCCCTTTTTGGTAGGTAGGGTGTATCGTTTTATCAATATGAGGTAACATAAAACTAGACGTTATATACGTATTAGAAATTTAGCTATTTTGATAAGAGCGATCAGATATGCCTGCGCCCAAAAATGCACCGCTTTACCAGCAGATTTACGACGAAATCAAGGATGCGATTGAGAAAGGTGTTTATGCGCCCAAGGAGCGTATTCCGTCCGAGCTTGAGCTAGCCGAGCAGTACGAGGTGAGCCGCATTACGGTGCGCCGCGCCGTCGAGGAGCTGTGCTCCGAT